>DOMV01000161.1 GCA_003509805.1 Planctomycetaceae bacterium | reverse complement strand
GCCGGCGCGTCAGCACCTATAATTTTTCCAGTTCTCCTCCCGGTTCATCCGGCGTGCCTCCGTTCGGTATACCTCCGTCCGACCCAGCCGTGTCCGGAAGTTCGCCGCGGTCGAGCAGGATGAAGGCGGACCAGAAAAACGGGTGATTGGCGATCGGGGGCTCGGCGCCGGTCGCCAGTTTGACCCGGGGTTCCTCTTCCGGTACAAGTTTGGCTGTCCCGACATTCAGGACGGCGCGGCGCCACGCCTCGGCTGCCGGCACGTTCAGGTATTCCTTCAGGAATTCCCCGATCAGGTCGAGCGAAGCCCGGCCGCCGGTCCGCCAACGGCTCATCAACAGGGTTTGGCCGCCGCATGCTTCGAAAACCATCGCGGAAAGGAACAGTTCGTCGCCGTTCCCCGTCAATTTCGTCTGGGACGGATTGACCTTGAGCATGGTCTCCGCCGGCGTGTGAAACGCCGGGAGAACCATCAGGCCCGGGCCGCCCCACGGCAGTTGAAACCAGGTCCAAACCGGGTTGGTTCCCCGCATCTTGTCTTGCGTGAACGGCGACCAGTCGAGCGGTCCCGCTTTCGGGAGCGGAATGTCGTCGAGCACAAGCAGTTGACGGACCTGGCTCGCATAGGCGGTCGCGCTCGACGGAAGCGGCTGGTAACGGTCGTCCCCGGAATCGGCGGGCAAGAGCGCGAATTTCAGTCCGAGCTTGGCGTAACGTCCCAGCGCATCCAGCGCGGTATTCACGCTTTCTTTGTTGCGGGACCAGATTTTTCCGTAGACCGCGACCGTCTCGGCAGCCACGGGTCGCCCTTTTCGGGTGGGCACGCCCAACGATGCGGTCGGGGCGTAACGGACCGTGATCGGGTCGGAAGCCGCGGCGATCAAGGGCCGTAATTCGTTTCCGACCCGGATACACATCGATTCGAAAGGCGTATACCACAACAGGCCGGTCGGGACGACGACGAGCTCCGTGAACGTCGCCTGCCGATTCTCACCGAGAAGCCGTTGGATCAGGGCGTTCCCGGCCGTCCTCCAATTTTCGTCGTCCAGTTCTTTCGAGGAAAGCGCCCGGTTCGCGTTGCCCTCTTTATTGCCGAGCGATTCGAGGTAATCGGCCGCCAATTTGCGCAGCGTCGGAGCCCGGGGATCGTTGTCGGCGACCGACCACATCTGGAGTTCCCGCTTGTCGAGCAGGAAACCGTACAAGTCCCCGAGCGCATCGAAGAAAACGAGCATCGACGTTTTTTCCGGCATCGCGTCGCGCAACTGTTCGATCGTGAGAACCGGCGGGAACACGCTCGGCGATTTCGTCCGGGTCAGGGAAATCGGGAAAAGCATCGCCTCCTGCATCGCGCTGCAGGCGTCCAATTGTTGGAGCAGTTTTTTCTGCTCCTCCCGTTGCGTCTGTGTCTTGGGAACGGACGGAATCGCGGCCAACTGCCGCTTGATCGTTTTGACCTCGTCCGAGAACTTGGCGAATCGCGCGAAATCGATCGAAAGACTTTGCCTTTCCAGCATCACCTCCGGGGGAATGCCCGCCGGATCCCCCTCGAAAAGCAATCTCAGGGCAAGAATGCGGGGGCCTTGCGGGAGCGCGGAATAAAACCGTTGCCTGCGGGCCATCTCGGCGATTTCGAACGCCCTCTCCTTGTCCTGCCGCTCCCGGGCGGCCAGGAACCAGTATTCGTACGCCTCGGGCGGCGTGAACATCGACATCGCCATGCATTCCATCGGTTCGAGCGTCCATTCCCGGACGCCCGGGTCGCTGAGAAGCCGTTTGAAAATCTCGTCCGCCCCCCGGACGGTCAACGTGCTTTGCGTCGTAATCTGGTTCATCTGGAATCGTTGCCCGAGATTGCCCAGTTGCCAGAGCCGGTTCGAACCTCGCCGCATATACCGCATCGCGTTGTCGAAGCGCTTGTTCGCCTCGCCCAAATACTGCGGCTTGCCTTGCAGGTAGGCCAGCATCGAATTCGCCCAAGCGGCCAGGTATTGGTTTCGAGCCCCGTACCGGCCTTTGGACATCGCCAGTTTATCCATTTGCTTTCCGGCGCCGTTAATCATGTCGAGGGCCGCCTTCGGGTCGCCGAACACCAGCATTTCTTCGGCGACCTCCTGTTTCAGGCCCGTGAGCAACAACGTGCTTTTTCGCGGCGAATCGCCGATCGCCTTGAGCGCAACCCGCGTGAGCTCGCACGGTTTCGTCTTGTCGATCAGTCGATGCGTGTCGGCCATGCGGCGGAAACTGTCGCCCAGGATGAGAATATCCGCGTTGAGCCAGGCGGAAATGCTCGCTTCGAAAAAGGCGGCGCCGGCGGCCTGGTCTTTTTCCTCGCGCAGGGCGATTTTACCGAGCTCGTACAGCGCAATCGGAGTCAATTGATGGTCGTAACGGCCCTCCATGAGTGTTCCGGCCCGCAATTCCGACGCCGCCTCCACATTATCCTCGATCGCCGAGAGTGCGAGACCGTAGAGGACGCTGACCCAGCTCGAAGCGAAACTGTTCGGCGGACAAGGCCGGCCGCCGAGGACTTTGACCAACTGGGCATTGAACGGGTCGTATTTCGAAAGCGGTCCCAGGATTTCCGCGCGACGCATGATCGCCACGGCAAGCGAGCGGGCGATTTCCGGGGCGTGAATCACAGTCAACTGCTGGTTTTGGCGGATCACGACGTTCCCCTGGCCGGCCGGCAACATCTGGGCGCTTCCCTCCATGATTTTGAACGCCCCCTTATCGAAAACGCCGATCGGGCTGTTGCGCGTCGAGACGCCCCAAGGGGTCGCCGGACGCGGTGCCAGTTTGACCGAGGCCCCGGAGTAGTCGACCGATTTGAGCCAATCGCTGTTGTTCAGGTACAGGCTCACCGCATGGGTGTACATTTCGAGCGCCTTGTCGAATTCCCCCATGTAAAAATGGCATTCGCCGATCTGCGTATAGTAACAGATCGAGTCGATCCAGAGCGTCTGGCCGAGCAATTTCGTCGCGTTTTTCAAGTCGAAGTTCAACGAATGGATCGCATTGTCGAAATCGCCGTCCTGGACCATCGGGAGAGATCGGTTCAGGTACTCCTGGCTGGGAACGACACGGGTAGGCATCACGACCTGAGCCCGGGCGGGAGAAATGAATTGCGTGCCTAAAATCAAGATCGCGAGGACGCATGGTCCGACGTGCGCGACGAAAATGCCCGATCGCGATCGTCGAAAAACGCCGGGACCACGGTTTGGAAAAAAGCGCTCGAACAAACGATTTTGCGACATGGTTCCGTCCCCTTGGTTCTTGTTGTACCGAAGCCGGTTGAAAGACGCCTTGGAATACCCCAAGGGCATTATACAGGAAAAAAAACCGCCCAGAAACGGGAATTCGTGATCCGGTCCGTTTTTTTCCGTATTTTGGCCTTCCGCTCAAGAATTCGGGAGCGGTGTTCCGATGAATCCGGTGACGGTTGAAGCGACTGTATCGGCAACCGGCATGTTACGCAAAAGAAATCGAATGGATGATTTGAAGTATACTGGAAACGCAATGAAAGCGGACATTTTGGTCACGTCTGCCTACCGCACTCACTCGCCCCTAACTTCTGTTTGTATAATGATATAAACGGATCGTTCGAGCGGCAGGCGATTGCGCGCGGGAGGATTATCATGCCGTTTGCGGTATATCACGTGAAAAGGCCGGCTCCGGCCGGGAAGAGACCTTCCAATACGGGAGAACAGTCCATGAGCGGGAAATCCTATTTCAAACGCCCCCTGTTGATGGCCCTCGCGACCACGGTTGTCGTAACGTCGTTTTTGTCGACGGGTTGCGCCGTTTATACCAGCGGGATGACGTTGCCGAACCCCTATTACTTGAAGAATCGCGTCCAGTTTTTTCCCGCCGGTCCCGAAGCGCCTTTCCCAAAAGAAGTTTCGCAGATGCAGGACATGCAGGCCGACACGCTCAATTGATCCGTCGGGCGAGAAAACCGAACGGTTTGCCGCCAAACGGTTTGCCATGTGTCGATATTTCAGCCTGAAGATCATTAGCGCCCTTACCGATGCCCGAGTTCGATCTTTCCCCGGCGGCCCAAACATGGGTCAACGGCGTATTCCTGTGGATCGGGTTTGCGACCGTTGTCGGGGTCCTCGTGCGCTCGTTTTTACCAGGTAAAGAACCGGGCGGCCTGGTCGGAACCCTGATGATCGGCTCTTCCGGCTGTTGTCTCGGCCCGCTCGCGCTGACACTCTTGTTCGAATTTCAAAATGAGACGTTCAATCCGATCGGCCTGATCGGGTTCGCCGCCTCGGTAGCCGCCGCTACGGTCATCCTGCTCTGCTATCGCGCCACGATCGGTTTTTTTCCACGAAAAGCGGAATGAACCGGCCTCCCCATCCGATTTGCTGCGTCCGATTTGCTCCTTGAAAATCAACAGGACCTGAAATCAGCAGGACCTCAAGTCCGTCCTTTCCGGCAAAAAACGGAAATTTTCCTCGAAACAGCGCCGTAACATCGCCCAAAAACAACAAGCCGGCTTCACGTTTCACCCCGTTGACCGTTTCAGGACGTGCCGTCACCGGTCACAATCGAGTCAGCAATACCGGAACATAGGCGATACAGGAGCCTGCCACCTCTTTGAGCCTGGCAAAAAAACCGGGGGCGGCGGCGGCGTCGTCGTTGCGGCAGGCCAACTCCAGTTCGGCGCACAGGGCATGAAACTGCTTGGCGCCGATCACCCCTGCCGTTCCTTTCAGACGATGCGCGCCTTTGGAAGCCAGGACCAAATCGCCGGAGGCCAACGCCCCTTCGATCTCGGCGATATCTTTCGGCGTTTGATTGACGAACTCGGCCAACACCATGCCCGCAATCTCTTTTTTTCCGCCGCATTGCCCCATCAGGGCTTCAATGTCAAAGGGATTTTCACGTGGAATTTCGCTCATGATCTCAATACCTCCGCTATACCGTCCGGTCGTGGCCTGGATTTGATTATCACGTCCATTAATCAACACCTCCACACACTGGGGGTCAATTCTACCCAGCCCGGCGGCCGAGTGCAACCCCCCTCGCACGCCCTCGTGCGGAATCAAGGCGATTTTGCTCCGTTCCGGCCTGTTTTGTTTCACGGGAACGATTATAATTGCGACATGTTTTATACCGAAACCGGTTGAGTTTTCCGATTGCTTCGCCAAACAGGCTACCGGAAAGACGGCTTCGGGAAATGTCGAAGGCGTTCGGCATACCGGACGCCGGATTTTCCCGGAACCACGGCTTTCCGTCGTTTTTCAACATTTTCCCCACCCCCTATGTACGCTTTTTTTCCCGTTATCGTCACCCTTCTTTTTTTCCTGAGCCTTCTCGCCATTGCCGCTTGGGGAATGCGCCAAACATCGAATGTACACGACTTCTTTCTCGGCGGACGCACCTTGGGGCCGTGGATATTGGCGTTTTCGTACGGTTCCGCCTATTTCAGCGCCGTGATTTTCGTGGGCTTCGCGGGCCAATACGGCTGGAAATTCGGACTCCACGCGCTCTGGGTCGGAATCGCCAACGCGATCGTCGGCGGCGGCCTCGCCTGGCTCGTGCTCGGCAGGNNCTCAAGGCGATCACAATGCCGGAGTTTTTCTCGGCCCGTTACGAAACCAACGGCATGAAAATCGTCACGGCCCTGATAATCTTCGTTTTCCTGCTGCCGTATACCGCTTCCGTCTACAAGGGGCTCTCGCACCTGTTTGCAATCGTCCTCGGCGACGCGTTCACCTTTCCCGTCGTCCTGACGATCATCGCCTTCGTCAGTTTTTTTTACGTGACCTTCGGCGGATACAAGGCGATCGCCCGGATCGATTTCCTGCTCGGGGCCGTCATGCTCGTCGGCTCCCTCTGCATGGCCGGGGTCCTGCTCTGGAAATTCGGCGGAATCGGTCAAATCCTGCACACGATTCCGGAACGGCTGGCGGCGCGAATGGCCCTGCCCGCGGACGATCCGGAACATATCGTCGCCGATCCGTGGTACGTGCTGCCCGCCGTGGTTTTCATGACCTCGTTCGGCGTCTGGGGTTTGCCGCAGATGATCCACAAATTTTACGCGATTTCGGATGAAAAACAGATTTGGCGCGGGGCGGTCATCACGACGCTCTTCGCCCTGGTGATCGGCTGTTCCGCCTACCTGACGGGAGCGATGACCCAGATGATACACCGGGCCGATCCTCCCCACCTTTCGTTTCAAATCCCCGACGTCGATTCCGGCCTGACGCCGCCCGTGAAAACCGCTGCCGACGGCAAGAAAGTGATCGATTTCGACAAGCTCGTCCCGGACTTGGTCAACGCCTACTTGCCCAAGCCGCTCATGGCCCTGATCCTGTTGCTGGTGCTCTCGGCCTCGCTGTCGACGCTCAGTTCGCTGGTCCTGGTTTCCGCGTCGGCGCTGACCATCGACCTCTACAAAGGCTACCTGAACCCGAAAGCCGACCACGTCCATGAACTTTGGTTCATGCGGTCGCTGTGCGGCTTGTTCATCATCCTTTCCTACCTGATCGCCCTGAATCCGCTCGCCTGGATCGCCACGCTCATGTCGCTTTCCTGGGGGGCGACGGCCGGGGCGTTCATGGCCCCCTATATTTACGGACTCTTTTGGAAGCGCACGACGAAACTCGGCGCCTATGCGGGAATGTGGACCGGCCTGCTCACCTCGAACGGTGTGTATCTGTACGTGCTCCACGCCTGTCCGTCACAAGCGCAATCCCTGTCGCCGGTTATCGCCAGTGCCGCCATGATCCTGCCGTTCGCGGTCGTCCCACTTGTGAGCCTGTTCACCAAACCGCCGAAGCCCGAAACGATCGAACGGGCCTTTCGATCGAGCCGAGCGTGACTGTAAGAGAATCATCCTTCGCGAGCCGGAAATGGGATTCCCGAACGGCGCCCTCCGGCCTATCAGACGGACATATCAGGCGAACGGATCAATGTCGCCTTCGTCAGATTTTTCCGGCTCTTCCGTTCCCTCATC
>DOMV01000255.1 GCA_003509805.1 Planctomycetaceae bacterium | reverse complement strand
GACACCCGATTCAGGTGCGTAGCCTGGTCGGGTTCGGCCCTTTCTACCGAAGCCGTTCAGAAATTCCCGAAGCGGAATTCAACAAGCCTTGCAACGCAAGGCCCCGCCCCGTCAGGGGTACTGTGCAGGAGCGCCGTGCGCCGTTTGAAAAATGCGAAATGACCCGTTACGGGTCTACCGCAAAGGTAAAGGACGTCGCCGAGCCTTTCCGAAACGCCCTTGGTGTTTTTGAAAGGAACGCTTACGACGGGAGTCAGGGGAGGGATATCCAAGTCACAATAGGTGAAGGTTTCTTCTTCGACCGGCTCGTTGACTTTCTCCCAATCGAAAGCCATGATGAACTTTTCCGTTTTTTCGATATTTTTACTGATCCGTGCAAAAAAAGTGAACCGAGCGGTGCCCGGGCGAAGTAAAACGGAGCCAGGGAAGCCGCGGCCCCGCGCGACCGGCGGGTCGAAAAACAGGTCAAAATTGTTTCGCGAACCAGTAATGGTTGCAGATTTTCAGCAACTTGAGAGTTGGACTCCATGCTTATTATCTTGGGAAAACCCCCGGCTTGCCGGGGGACTTACACAGTTTGACAGTTCCGGGAACAATAAAAGGTCTCCACCGTGTGAACCGCTCAAAGCTCAACACGAGAGGCGACCTTTATGCAAAACATTCAAAGTTTAAGCCGCGCCAGGTGGGATTGCAAGTACCATTTGGCCCTGTAACGACAATACCGCATTCCGAAATGCCGACGAAAAGTGTTGTATACAAAATTGCGTCCCCGGCCGGGTGAGATATTCCACCAGCTCGCCGCAGTGTTCGCAGAACGCACTCCCGGAATGTCCAACCGGCTCAGTGCATCTTAACGTCACCATCTCGGCCAATTTCCAGCCCGAGAAAACGATGCCCGCCCGCTCGGGGATCGTGCCGGAGTACCGACTTCATCCCCCTGCCCCTCAAATGTGGTGCATTTGGAACACCGAGCGCTACCTTCCGTTGATGATGCCCATGAAGGAATCGACTTTGAGCGAGGCGCCGCCGACCAACGCTCCGTCAACGTTCGGCTTCGAGAGAATATCCCGGGAATTTTCCGCCTTGACGCTCCCGCCGTACTGGATGCGGACGGTTTCGGCGACTTCCGCATTATAACGTTCGGCGATCAGGGCACGCAGCGCGGCGTGGACTTCCTCCGCTTGTTCCGGGGTTGCGACCTTGCCGGTCCCGATCGCCCAGACCGGCTCGTAAGCGATCACGATTTTTTTCATTTCGTCGGCGGAAACGCCGGAAAGAGACCCTTCGAATTGGCGGCGGTTGACCAGATCGGTCGTTCCGGCCTCCCGCTCGGCAAGGAGTTCGCCGACGCACAGGATCGGAATGAGGCCCGCTTCGAGAGCGGCATGGACCTTCAGGTTGATCAATTCGCTCGATTCATGCAGGATATGCCGCCGCTCGCTGTGCCCGAGAATCACATAACGGCAGCCGACGTCCTTGAGCATTCTCATACCGGTTTCACCGGTGAACGCTCCTTCTTTTTCGAAATAGGCGTTTTGCGCGCCGACGGCGATATTCGACCCTTCAAGCACGGTCGCGACCGCATGGAGGTAGACGTTCGGTGGACAAACCGCGACATCGACGTCCTGAATCCCCTGCATCGCTTTCTTCAACCCCTCGGCCAACGCGGTCGCCGAGGCGAGATCCAGGTTCATTTTCCAATTCCCGGCGATGAACAGCTTTCTGGTCATTATCAACTTTATAAATACGAAAGGATTTATTATACCGAAGCCGGTTGAGTCGTTGGTAAACACAGCCCGCTTCAACCGCCTGCCTACCTTCGGCAGTGTCGTTTCAGTGGGCAGGCGTTCCGGTACGGCGTCGAATTACGGGCAACCGCCGTGTACTCGCAGCCGGGAGCCTACCGCCCGTCGCGGCNNCGGCTTCGGGAAATGTCAATGGTTTTCAGTAGACCGCACCACGGGCATCGTCGATGCCCCGGCTAAACAGACGGACATGCGCGCCTCCAAACGGGCCGAAAACCACCCAAGGCAAACCACTATATTGTACCATGTAGGTGGTTTTGACAAGGGGGGCGTCCGTTTCGTCCCGCGTTTTTCGAGAATTTCAAGATTTTTTCGACCTTTTTCTCATGAAAGCTGTAGTATACCGTAAACGGCCTGATAATCCTCCCGCGCACAATCGCCTGCCGCTCGAACGATTCGTGTAAATAATGACATTACCAAAAGTAGGGGGCGAGTAAGTGCGGCAGGCAGACGTGACCAAATGTCTGTTTGCATCGCGTTTCCAGTACACATGCAGGCTCGGGCATTCCGGATATTGATTCTCCGTGCGAGAAGGAGTAGATTTCAGCGAGGGGACGAATTGACCGCCAAAGGTCCGGTACGCCCTCGTTTTGTTTTTTACATGAAGATCCGTAAGGAGCGGCAGCCATGAAGACCTTTGGGACCATCATCGACGTTCGGGCTTGCGCGATGTTTCAAGACGCGATGTTTCCAGGTACAACATTCCAAGGTACAGTGTTTCAAGGTACAGTATTTCAATGTACAGTGTTTCAGGACGGTTGTTCCGCACGGGACCGCGAAATGCGTCGCCGTGAAATGCGTCGCCCTCAAATGCGTCGCCATGCAAGTCTTCGAAAACGGCTCGCCCTTCGTGATGGGAAGGACCGTTATTACGATTCCCGCCTTCGTATCCGGCATAATCCTGTCTTCGTGGAGCGATATTTGAGAATTCTCCTCGTTTTTTCTCAAGGGGGCCGCTCCAATACGGCGGCAGGAAACTATGATATCATACCGAAGCCGGTTGAGTCGTTGGTAAACACAGCCCGCTCGACCGCCCGTTTACCCTCCGTTTACCCTCCGTTTACCCTCCGGGCGGTGTTGTTTTTCGAGGGCAGGCTTCCGAATCGTCGGCTTCGGGAAATTGCACTTGTTTTCAGTATAGTATTCCCGCACCGCGAACAACCGTGTTTTCCGCTTGCGGCGATTTTGTCGGGCGCGACGGTAAAAGTGCGGCAGATCGACAGAGACAACCATTTGACGACAACGACGAGGCAGCCATGGAAACCAACACAACACTTGTGAGCCGGAAGATTCCGGCGACTTGTTCCGTCCGGGGACGCGGGGTCGGCTATGCGATACAGGCCGCCGCGATACGGGCCGCGTTGACACTGACATTCGCGGGCTTGCTGGGCTTGGGGGCGTTGATCGCCTCTTCCCCGAACGCGTGGTCCGCCGCCCAGGCGGTCGAACAGACTGTAAAGGTCCCCGTGGTCGAAAACCCGCTCGGCGACCGGCACCTCACCTTCCTCGGACCGCTCACCGAAGAGCAGGCGAAGAATGTGAAAACGGCCGGGGACACCTGCCTGATTCGCCTGAATCGCCGGATGCTTGCCGGTCACGGACGGTCTCCTCGCGATTTCTACATGCTTGCCAAGCGTGTCAATCCGCTCGAAGGGGAAATGCTTGCCGACGCCTTGGACGGGGAATGGAACACCTGCGATCAGTTCCGCGCCGCCCTGCTTGCCGAGGGGACCCGGACTCCCCAAATGGTCGCCGATTACGAGGGCCGGTTGGATCGAATCGTCCGGGAAATTGAAAACCGGGTTGCCGCGAATGCCGCCCCCGGTGACGAGGACGCGGCGGCTTCGTTGACGAAGACCATTTTCCAATACCTTCACGAAAACGTTTTCACCGCCGGGTATAATATCGATTGCACCGACCCGGCCGGGGTGTTGGAGACCGGCGAGTACAATTGCGTGAGTGCGACGGTGATTTTCAATTCCGTCGCCGAACGGTTGGGTCTGGACGCATGCGGTCTCGAAATGCCGGGACATGCCCTGAGCCGGGTCAAATACGCGACGCCGACCGGTTTCGAGTCGATGGACCTCGAAACAACCTGCCCGAACTGGTTTTCCCTCGGTGATTCCACGGCCCGGCGTGCCGCGACGCTGAGCAAGACGGCATCCGCCGCCCGATCGATCGACGATGTTCAAGCCGTTCGTGCCGCCAACACGGTGGAAGACGTCGCCCAACTGACCGATCTTTCGAAAAAACTGCGCGAAATCACGCCGGTCCAGTTGATCGCGACGATTTATTACAACCAGGGAGTCGATTACCTCAACAGGAAGGACTACCCGCAGGCCGCCGCCGCCAACCTGAAGGCGCTGTACCTCGACCCGCAGAGCGAAACCGCGTGGGGCAACCTCATGGCGACGATCAACAACTGGTCGATCGACTGCGCGACCGCCGGCCGGTTCGACATGGCCGCGATCCTGCTCGATTACGGGGTGTCGATGGACGAAACCTACGACAAATTCCGGATCAACCAGCGGCATATTTACTACCACTGGATTCGTTCCCTGGCGCGGGAAGGACGCGCGGAGGATGCGATGCTCGTTTACAAGCACGCCGGTCAGCGCCTGCCTGACGATCCGAGCCTGAAGGAACTCGTCGAAAAAGAAGTCGTTCCTGCTTCGAACGACCGGTAAGGCCCGAAACAGACGGGAAACGCGATGAAAACGGACATTTTGGTCAAGTCCGCCCGGTCAAGTCCGCCTGCCGCACCCACTCGCCATCAACTTTTGTTAATGCAAGCATTTACGCGGATCGTTCGAGCGGCAGACGGTATAAACCGCGTGAACTCGCCAAGTTAGAGTTGGGGAACAACCCTACCGGATAAACGCCACAAAGCCGACGGGCACAAAGCCGACGATTATACTTCGGTGTAGCGGGCGCATTCCCGGACGAAGCGGTCGAGTTCGGCCCGGGTCCGTTTTTCCGTGACGGCGACCAACAACGTGTCTTTGCAGGGAATTCCGGCGAAGATGCCTTTTTCGGCCAGGGCGTCGACAAAGGGCGCAGCCGGTCGTTCGCCGGGCATACGGAGCAGAAATTCCTTGAAAAACGGCGATTTCGGATAAACAAGCCGCAACGGCGTTTTGGCGACCAGTTCGGCGGCAAGGTAATGGGATTTTTGCAGACAAAGACCGGCGACCTCGCGCAATCCGGTCGGTCCCAGCGCGGCAAGGTAAATGCATGCGCGGATGGCCATGAGCCCTTGGTTCGAACAGATGTTGCTGGTCGCCTTTTCCCGGCGGATGTGTTGTTCGCGGGTCTGCATTGTGAGGACCCAACAGCGCTTGCCGTTTCGATCGACCGTTTCACCGACCAGTCGGCCCGGCATCCGGCGAAGCAGTGATTGACGACACGCGAGGATTCCCAGGTAAGGACCGCCGAAACTGAGCGGCAACCCGAGCGGCTGGCCTTCCGCGACGACGATGTCCGCTCCGTA
Source organism: Planctomycetaceae bacterium (assembly GCA_003509805.1). Taxonomy (GTDB): domain Bacteria; phylum Planctomycetota; class Planctomycetia; order Pirellulales; family Thermoguttaceae; genus UBA8133. The sequence goes on along the minus strand of DOMV01000255.1, from coordinate 7,714 downwards.
GGTGTCGGGCCGTTTCAAAATCCCCAGCGAAATCGGATCGACGTTCACGACCAACAGGCCGCCGGCGTCATGGACGATTTGCGAAATCAGGTCGACCTCTTCCAGGATTCCCCAGGCGTTCGGATGACGGAGCAGTACGCAGGCGGTCCGGGAATCGACGAGACAACGAAGTTCGTCGAGATTACAGGCGCCTTCGTCGACGCCGCAGTGCGCCAACTCGACATCCCGGTGTTTCAGGTAGGTCGAAAGCACTTCCGCATCGTGTTGCGCAACGGAGTCGAGAACCACGATTTTGGAACGTTTCGTCGCCGTACAGGCCATCAGGGCCGCTTCGACGCAGGCGGTCGAACCGTCGTAATGGGAGGCGTTCGAAAAGTCCATTCCGGTCAACCGGGCGATCAACGTCTGGTATTCGAAGAAAACCTGGAGGCTTCCCTGCGACGCCTCCGCCTGGTAAGGGGTGTAGGCGGTGACGAAGCGGGGGTCGCCCGCGAGCGCGTCGACCAGGGCCGGGATGAAGTGGTCGTAGGCGCCGCCGCCGAGAAAACAGGTGTTTTCGCCCGCCGGAACCGTCGAAGCCGTCATTTCCGCCAAGAGCGCCGACAATTCCAATTCCGTAAGTCCTTCCGGCAGCTCCAGCGGACGGGACAACTTCAACTCGCCGGGAATCGTTTCGAACAATTCCTCGATCGAGGCGGCCCCGATGGTGGAAAGCATATCACGAACATCGGCGGGGGTGTTGGGAAGATACATGATTCGCTATCATTGGAGGCGGCTGGAATACGCGAAAGCCCGGTATGACCGCGTCAGGGTTTTCGGCGCGGTTCCGTGTAATTAGAATCCCGCATGTCGTCCCGGTCAACGGGTCCCCGGGCCCGATAATGACGATTTTCAGCCTGCGAATGGATGAAAATGTCCACCGAAAACCGTTGAAACATCCCGAAACATGAGCAGCCTGTACGATCATCCCGTCTATTACGATGTTTTGTTTTCCGCATCCTGGGCCGCGGAACTGCGTTTTCTTGAAGGATGTTTCGAGCGCTATCTTCGAGGAAAGGCCCGGCGTCTTTTCGAGCCGGCCTGCGGGACCGGCCGATTGCTTTGGCGACTCGGAAAGCGGGGTTACGCGGTTTACGGACTTGATTTGAATAAAAGAGCCCTCGATTACTGCAATCGCCGGCTCGTCAAACATGCGCTGCCTCCGACGGCGCTTTACGGAGACATGGCCGCTTTCGACCGGGCGGTTTTCGACCAAGCCGTTTTCGACCAAGCCGGATGCGCACGCCGGCCATTCCAACCGTTTTGCGCGGCATTCAACCTGGTGAGCAGTTTTTGCCATCTCCTGACGGAACGCGAAGCGGCGGCTCATCTCGATCGTGTGGCCGATTGCCTGCGGTCGGGCGGATTGTACATTATCGGTTTTCATCTCGTGCCCGACGGCCGGGCGGAATGCGACAAGGAACACTGGACGGCATGCCGGGGACTGCTGCGGTTGACGTCCGATTTGCGGATCGTAAGCCGGGACCGGAAAACGCGGCTGGAAAAGGTCGAATTTCATATCAAGGCCGAGACGCCGAACCGCACCGAGACGTTTTGCGACACGTTTCCGATGCGATTCTACACGGCGGCCCAATTCGAGTCGCTCCTGGCCCGGGTCGATCGTTTTGTCGTCGTAAACACGTTCACGTTTCGTTTCGATCTCGACGATCCGGTCGCGGTCGATACGAAAACCGAGGACGTCGTTTATGTGTTGCGGAAAAAATCATGATCTCCCGATATGCACTGGAAACGCGATGAAAACGGACATTTTGGTCAAGCCCGCCCGGTCAAGTTTGCCTGCCGCGCTCACTCATCCCAGCTCCATTGCAGGAAATTGCTTAAACGGATCGTTCGGGCGGCGGGCGATTGTGCGCGGGAACAATTTCAGGCCGTTTGCGGTATAAAAAACGCAACGAGGGCGCACCGGGCTTTTTGGCGGCAATTCCGCCCAAAGTCCAAGTAAGCCCGGTCGTCCAGGCAACAAGACGCCCTTCTCACCCAACTGCTTCACGTTCGATTTTCAACCGGAAGACCGATCAGGTCTGTTTGCCCGTCTGCCTGTTTGCCGCCCACGCGCCGCGATCCGTTTCCCATGTTTCGAAAAAATCACGGGTTTTTCAAAAGGTTTTCCCGGTGAACGGTTCTCATTTCCCGTGTTATCGCGTATAATGACTTCCAGTAGAACCGCCTCCGGCATATTCCAACATTCGCTAAAACCATGAGCAACACATTTGAATTCGACCGTTCGGACGCTTTTGTGATTTCCAATGTCGAGGCACGCGCGACATTCATCATCAAAACGTACCTGCATATTTTCGGTTCCATCGTGGCTTTCATCGCCATGGAGGCGGTCCTGATCGCTTCGGGTGTCGGCACGGCGTTCGCGCAACTGGTATTCGGCACGAGTCCGATCGTCGGTTCCCTCATCATGATGGGGTTGCTGATGGGCGGTTCCTGGCTTGCCTCGGGCATGGCCAATTCCCGCTCGCTCGGGATGCAGTACGCCGGTTTGACGCTCTATACGCTGGCGGAAACCCTCTTTTTCCTGCCGTTTTTGGCGCTCTACATCCTGCATTTCAACCAGGGAACCGCCGTCGGCCTGGCCGGTGGAACGACGTTTCTCTTGTTCGCGGTCCTGAGCCTGATCGTCTTCCTTTCCCGGAAGGATTTTTCGTTCCTCCGTTCCGCGATCGCCTTTGGATCGGCCGCCGCTTTCCTGTTCATTCTCATTTACATCGCCTGTTCTTTCTTCATGCCCCTTCCGGGGATTGTCTTCCTCGTCTTTGCTTATGCGATGGTCGTCCTGGCCTGTATGATCATTCTTTACCAGACCTCGAACATTTTGTATCACTACGGAGAGGATCAATATGTCGCCGCCGCGCTTTTCGTTTTCTCCGCCATCATGCTCCTGTTTTGGTATCTTTTACAGATATTCATGTACTTTTCGCGTAATGATTGAATGGAAACGAAAATCGGGGGCCATTCCCTTTTTGAATCCCGATGCGTATAATCGGATCGAGGATGGCGAAGGTTTGGTTCAGGGGATTCCCAACAGCTTCCACAAATTCAAGGGAGAAAGCCGATGAGCGATTGGATTACAGAGGTGAAGTCGGAAGAAGAATTTCGCGCCGCGATTGAGAGCGGAACGGTCCTGATCGATTTTTTTGCGACGTGGTGTCCGCCATGCCGTGCGCAACTTCCGATACTTGAGGAGCTTGCGGAAAAAATGGCCGAAAAGGTCAAGGTCGTCAAAGTCGACACGGACGCCTTGGGCGGTGTGGCCGGCGAATATCAGGTATCGAATATTCCGACAATGGTTTTGTTGCGCGACGGTAAAATCATCGACCGATTCGTCGGACTTCAGCAGGAAGCGACCTTGCGTGCCGCGATTGAGAAGTAACGCCGGGCAATCGCCGATTTTTCACGGCAGCAGCGGCAGTGTCAACCCGCTTTTATCGACCCGGGTTTCCGAGGAGGAGGCGTGCAGTTTCACTTGGTGCCGGACGCTTTCCAACGGCCGGGCCAAACCGGCGAATAAGATCAAATCCGAAAGCGGCATATCATCTTCGATCAGCATTTGACCTCCGAATCGGCCCTGTCGGAAGGAAAAACCGCCGGCGATCATCTCAATGCCGACGGGATCCGCGCCGGCGGACGGGGTGTCGAAGGAAACGGTTTGACGACCGCATAGTTTCGCGAACCAGGCGGCGACAAACGCTTCGAGAACGGGATGGCCGATGTGCATTTCACGCCGGGAAACGCTCACATAAGCGTCTTCCGGATCGAACCGGGGCGGAAACGCGGCCTCCAATCGCGCGGCTACCGGCTGGAAACACAGTTTCATCGACGCTTCGTCGGCGGACCAGCTCCAGACCACATCATGCTCGGAAATCCGGATTTCCCCCGATACGATGTCTGGGACGACGTATTGCAACAGGTTTTCCGCATGTTTGGCCGCGTGAACGGGAAATTCTTCCAGACGCCCCGGACCGGTATAGGTGATGATCAACGATTGCCGACCGTCGCCGTTATGCGGCTGGTCCGCGAAACGGAACGGGGCGATCCGGAGATGCGACATGTAATCCGGTAGAAGCAGCGTTGCGCAAAACGCCTCGACGTTCGATTCGTTGACGGTAATCCAAAACGAAAGCATGATAAACGAGGGAAAAAAACTGAAAGCCATTGAAATTTCCCGAAGCCGACGATTCAGGAGCCTGCCCACCGGAAACGACACTGCCAAAGGTGAACAGGCGGTTTGACCGGAAAACGGGGCCGGCTTCGGTATAAACAAGGGGAACGATAAAGGGTTCGGGGGGGCAAACGGAGGCAAAACCCGCGGCGTGCGCCGCCCGGCATGGTGTTGACGCGCCGCATTACGGACGACTACAAGGAAAGCGGCTCGTTGGCCAAGCGCCGCTCATGTTCCGTCATCCGGTAAATCTCGTGAAGCAGCGCGATGTCGCATGGCCGTTGCTCCACGTTACGCCGGGCAAACATACGCGCCTGTGTCTGGATCAACACCTCGACGGCCGATTCCGTCACCTGACCGAACGAGCGGGCATAGTTGACGAAACTGGGAACATTCGTGGTGACGAAACCGTACACCATGCTGCACGCACCGATCGTCTTGCCGGTAAAAATACTCGTATTGATCGCCGTTTTGGCGTAATCTCCGACGAAACAACCGACGAATTGCATGCCGGTCTTGACTTTTCGGCCCGCGTAATCCATGACGACCTCGCCATAGGTGTTTTTGAGGTCGCTGTTACAGGTGCCCGCCCCCAGGTTGACCCAACTGCCGAGATAACTGTGGCCGAGAAAGCCGTGGTGTTGTTTGTTCGAGTACGGTTCGATGACGGACGCCTCGACTTCCCCCCCGACTTTCGTCGTCGCACCGAGCGTGACGGCATCCTTGATCGCCGAATGTTCGATAATCTTCGCACCGGCTCCGATATGGATCGGCCCCTTGAAAAAACAGTAGGGACCGATATCGACGCCTTCTTCGATCACGATCGGGCCGGCGCCGCCGTCGAAAATGCAATAGGCCCCCGGTTGGCGGGCATCGGCGGAAAAAACGCCGTCCGCCACTTCGCGGTAATTTCCCCGCTTGAGACGATGGTTGAGATTGTCGTTCATCGTTTTGACCTGATAACGCACCAAATCATGGGCATATTCGAGAAGCGGGACGGCAATCGGCAGCGAAGGCAGATTGGCGTCATGGAGAATTCCCAATAATTGGGCGGCGCCGACGGCCGTATCGGGAATGGGCGGTTGCCTGCAAAGCAGCGCGCAGGCGATGTGACCGTCCGTCAATGCAATCCCATCTTCCCCTCGGGCAATGATTTCGCGAAGTTGTTCCAACAAAACGACATGGGGAACGGCGCGGGCATTGAGGACGAGGATCGGACCGGAACGTTCTCCTTGAGCGCTCGACCAAAGAAAAGGATAATCGGCATTTGCGCGCCCGGCAAGATAAGGACGCATAACGACTTCGATCGTCCCGTTTAATTCGCGGAGCAAATCCAGCAGACGAAAAGAGCCTACGTTCAATTCAAACGCGGTTTTCCCGATCGTTGCCGGAAAAAGTCGTGGTACCAGCGAATCTTCGAAAAGAATAATGTGCATGGGCGGAGAATGGTTACAAAATAAACATCACTGTTGCAGGAGTGTTTGTTTTTACCGGTCCATTCTACCATAATGCGGAGGCGTAGAGAGATAGATGGCGGGCGGGATTTTTGCTTGTTTTTGAAAAAATAATTTGGGAACCGGTGATTAACCTTGAAAAATGCAAAACGAAAGATAGAATACACTGAAGACGGTTGAAATTTCCCGAAGCCGACTTTCGAGACGCCTGCCCTCGAAAAACAACACCGCACGGAGGGTAAACGGGCGGACCAAGCGGGCGGTGTTTACAGAACGACTCAACCGGCTTCGATATAAAAGCCTGGTCGGGTGGATTCGCCGGAAAACTCAACCGTCCTTGGTTGATGCGGACCACCGTCGGTCGAACGATTGTATGAAGTGTGCCGAACTGGCGGAATTGGCAGACGCGGTGGACTCAAAATCCACTGTCCTCACGGACATCCCGGTTCGAGTCCGGGGTTCGGTATTCAGTCTACATGACCTTTGATGTTCCAAAACATGCTCGCGGGGATGCGGGCCGGATCGGTGTTTCACCGGCGGTGATTTTCGACATGGACGGCGTCCTGATCGATAGTTCCCCGGCGCATTTGAAAAGTTGGCAGGCAACGGCGGCCCGCGACGGCTTGACGATTACCCAGGAGCAATTCAACGATTTTTGCGGCGTGACGAGCCGGGATATCATCCGCGCCGTCTGGAAACGCGACATGTCCGACGAGGAAGTGCGGGCACTGGATGATGCGAAGGAAGAGACGTATCGTCGGATCGTACAAGATCGGTTCCCGATCATGCCGGGTGCCGTCGAATTGATCCGGGCCTTGCACGAGGCCGGGATCGGCGTCGCGATCGGGTCGGCGGGTTCCCTTGAGAACGTCTCCCAAACGATCGACCGGCTCGCCGTCGCCCCCTATCTCGACGCGGTGGTACACGGCGGGGAAATTTTACGGGGGAAACCGGACCCGGAAGTGTTTCTCCTCGCCGCGAAACGCATGAACCGGATGCCTCGCGATTGCGTCGTCGTTGAAGACGCGAAAGGCGGAGTCGCCGCCGCGAAGGCCGCCGGAATGACGTGCATCGGTTTCAAAAGCGCCGGTCACACCGACGCCGATTACGTCCGGGCGGACCGTGTCATTCTTTCCCTCGCGGAAATCGAGCCTCGCACGATTCTGGAATTGCTGGATTGCCGCTGATACGCTCGCTAAGGAAAACCGGCGGTTGCTCCGCCCGACGAGATGAGGAAACGCTGAATCACGTTCGATCGGGTCATTCTTTTTCGCACAGGGCGAGGAACATTTCGGCCAATCGCAGATCCTCGGCGGTCGTCAGTTTGATGTTCGTGTGATCGGACGTAACGATCCGAATCGGGCGACCGATCGCTTCGANNTTCGTTCATACGCCTCGACCAGCCATTCGCGGCGGAAAACCTGCGGCGTCTGCGCCTCCCAGAGACGTTCGCGGGAAACGGTGGATTCGACCAGACCGTCGGCGGTGCTGCGTTTGACCGTTCCGACGATCGGGGCGGCGAGCAGGGCGGCCCCATGAACAAGGGCTTCACGGAAAACGGCGTCGATCGACCCGCTCCGTACGCAGGGCCGGGCGGCGTCATGGACGGCGATCATCCCGCTTTCCGGATCGACCGCTTTCAAGGCGTTACGGACGGAGTCGACCCGCNNATCGACCAAGTCGACACGGAGTGGCCGGCGCGAGTTGTACGAGCTGCACGATCTATTCAGACTGCGCAGCCGCGCGAGGATGGCGTGAAATTCCGTTTCAAAAAAACTCCGGTCTTCGGGGGCGAGGACGACGATCAGTTGCCGGACATCCGCCCTTGCCGCGAACAGTTCCGCCGAATGCGACCAGACCGGCTTGCCCGCGAGTGAAACGAACGGCTTTTTCGCGGCGGCTTGGAACCGGGAACTCCTGCCGGCCGTGGGAAGAATGACGGTGAACATCGGAATCAGGGGAAATCGCGGTCGAAAAATCGCAGTCGAAAAAACATCGTGAACAAGTACGGTATACCGTAAACGGCCTGAAA
>DOMV01000051.1 GCA_003509805.1 Planctomycetaceae bacterium | reverse complement strand
GCGGTTGAAATTTCCCGGAGCCGGCATTCGGGAAACCCGTTTTTCCGCAGGCAATACGGGCGGTTCGAACGGACTGTGTGCATCGCCAACGGAACCGGCCCGGTATACAAATCAAAAACGAGGGCGGGATTCTAATCAAATCGGACATTCGGGACAATCCCAGTTTTGATCGTTTTCCGTTTCCCTGAAAAAAATGCCCTGAAAAAAACGCCCTGAAAAAAATGCCCTTGCCCTGCCGGAAGGTTTTTGGTAACGTTCCCGTCAGATTGTCTCTTTCGCCGGATTTTTCCGGGTGAAACACGACCGTCCCTACCGCATGTCATCCATGCCTTTGCGATATGAAACAGACTGCAATCGTTTTCCGTTTTCCGAAACCTGGCATTCAGCGTAACCGCCGGCGCATCGGCTCCGGGCCGGGCGGCGCGGCCGTCGGTTTTTCCCCGCGTTCGATTTTCAGTCTGAAACCCAATGCGTTTCCGGTATTTTGGAGTGTCGTGTCGCTTCTCGTTTTGTTCGGATCGTTTTCAACGGGGTGTGCTCCGATGGCGACGACCCGTGTTCCGTACGGCGGCGTGCAAAAATCCCGGCCGGCGAATCGACCGACGATTGACCGACCGACAATGAGCCGGACAACGGAACCAACAACGGGAACAACAACGGGCCAGACGGTGAGACGGACGATGGCACGACAGCCGTCGCCCCGCAAAAATCCCTATCAAAATCCCTATCAACGAACGGCGGCCCAACCCGTCGCCTTGATGCAGGGTTCCCTGGGGGAAATGCTCGGTATGGCCCGGCAACGTCCCCATGCGCCGGGCGCCTATCCGTCCAGATCCGTTCACCAGGCCGCATCGGTTCCATGTCCGGTACACCAGCCCCGGCAGTATGCCCAATACCAGGCGGACCGTTCTTCGCAGGCACCGCAATCTCGTCCCACGCAATCTCGTCCCATGCAAGCGCGTCCCATGCAAGCGCTTTCGCCGCATCCGTCGGGCAATGTGGACAACCAAGCGGAAAACCGCATGGAAAACCGTATGGCGGTACGGTTGCCCGCATCCCCGGATGACGCGACGGATGATACGACGGTCGGAGCGGTGGTCGGAGAGCATCGTGCCGGGGAAAAAGAGGACGGGAAAAAATTCCACGCCCCGGTCGGGAGCGAAGAAGAGCGAGACGCATCGCAAATCGCCCAGGCGCCTTTTGAGAAACCGACGTTGCGACCAACACGGCAACCAACGCCGCCCGAGCCGCTTTCCCCATATCACCCGGCGATTTCTTCCCGGCAACACACGGCGCCATCCGTGAACGTCGCGGCAAGGAATGCGCACGTCGATTCCCATCGTTATCGGCGTTCTCCGAGCGAAATCGTTCAAGTCGCCTTCCAGGACGGGGCGCCGCGGGACGTATCGATCAGTTCCCGGGCGACCCGGGTCGACGCCTCTTCCCAAGCCGGTCTGCCGTCCTTTCCGGGGCCGGGCGGGTTTGTTCCGGGAGCCGCCGTACAGGCCGATNNTTGCGAGCCCTCAATTGAACCGCCCCTGGCAGGACGACGAATACGACACGGATGGTGCCCGAATCATTTCCCGGCCCGAAGAAATGCCGGGCGGACACGTCCCGGGTCGTGCAGGGCAATCCCCGCCGCCCCGACGTACCGCCATGAGGGAGCGCTCCTTGTTCCCGTTTTTACGATCCGATTCCCCCGACCGGACCAGTAACGGGCGTACTTTCGGGAATAATGGCGGGAACAACGACGGGAACAACGGAACCGTCCCTGCCGGCGGTACGTATGGGACGGCCGATACGCGTTCCCTGCCGGTTGTTTCGTCGGTTACATCGCCGGTTACATCGCCGGTCGCTTCCGCGCCCTCTTCGCAGAACCGGGATTCGATTGCCGGAACGGGATTGGGCACGATGGTTCGCGAGGCGGTTCCGATCGGAAAAATCGGCAAAAAGCTGGTCGGTGAATTCCGGCCTTCCAACGATCGCGTCTGGAGCGCCAACCACGCCGTCATGCCGTCCGCGGAATTCGTCGGCAACGAGGCGACGATCCGAAACGTCCGTTATTCGGTTTACCGTTCCGTACAGGATTATACGGCCCGGTATTACGACGCGACCTTCAATCTGGACGACATACGGACCATCGACATCATCGAGGCCCCGTTCCAGGGAACACCGAGCCTGGCCCACGTCGAGGCGAGTTTCGGGTTCGCCGACGGACGCCATCTCGCCGTCTCGATCGAGGCCCGGTACGAGCAGGGCGAATCGTACGATCCGCTCGGTTCGATCGCGAACCAGTTCGAATTGATCTACGTCGTCGCCGACGAGCGCGACCTGATCCGGCTGTACACCCAGATCAACAAGAACGACGTGTTTCTTTACCGGCTCCGCCTGACCCCGGCCGAGGTGCGGACCGTTTTCGTTGCGACGATGAAGCGGGCGAACCGGCTCGCGGAACACCCCGAGTTTTATCATGCCGTGAAGAACAATTGCGCGACCAATCTGATCGCCCACATCAACGAAGCCCGGCCCAACGCGATCCCGCGGGATTATCGTTCCCGTTTTCCCGGTTTCATCGATCACCTCCTTTTCGACAAGGGGTTGATCGAAACGAGCGAGGTCGATTTCAAAAAAATCCGCGAAAGCGCCCGGATCAACTGGCTTGCCGAAAAATACGGCGACCTGGAGTATTTTTCCGCCGGAATACGGCAACAATTGTTTTGAGATTTCCCGCGACCCGGATCCGCCGGAGGCCATTGAAATTTCCCGAAGCCGATCGCTTCGGCTCATTCCCTCTCATTCCGTACCGCTTTATGCCACCCATTTCCAAGATACTCGTTTTTCTCCCGGACCTGCTCGGCGATGTCGTGATCGGGACACCGGTTTATCGCGCGATTCGCGAACATTTCGGGCCCAAGGCTCGGGTCGTCGGTGTGATGCGGCAACACCTGTTCGGGCTTTTCGGCGGAAGCGACTGGTTCGACGAGCTCTGGCCTTTCCGCAGCATACGGAACGAAGAACGGCTCGGAATGATCGAAATGATGCGCCGCATCCGCGCGGGCCGGTTCGAACTCGCCCTGATGATGAGCGATTCGATTCGGGCCGCCCTCGCGTGCAAATTCGCCGGTGTTCCCCGGCGTATCGGATACGGCCGCTACGGTCGCGATTGGGCCCTGAACGAGATCGTACCCCAACCGAAAGACGGTTCGGGGCGGTTGCGCACCGAGCCGCTTGTCCATTATTACCTCCGGCTGGCGGGCCATTTGAGCACGCTTCCCGGTTTCGGCGACCTGCGCGCATCGCGGATCGGCAGTCATGCGACGTCGAGCAAATCGGCCCGCTCGTTGAGATCGTTCATGAAGCTGGAACTGGGTACGCTCCCGGAAGACGAGGAGGATGCCGACGAACTCCTCAAACGCTGGGGAATCCGCAACGACCGGCGGATCGTTTTCCTGCATTCGAGCGGGTTTTTCGGGACCTCGCGGCGTTGGCCCGAAGCGTACCTGGCCGTTCTTTCCCAGATGATCGTCGACCGGCTCGGGCATGACGTCGTCATCCTGAACGCGCCCGGGGACGAAGACGTCGTCGAGCGGATCGTCGATTCGACCCACCGCGACCGCGTCTTCTCAATCTATCTCCGGAATTACGGCGTCGCGAAAGCCCTGCTCAAACGAGGCCGGCTCATGGTCTCGACCGACAGCGGTTTGGCCCGGGTCGCCCAAGCCGTCGGGTTGCCGATCATCTGCCTGTATGGGCCCAGCGATCCGCTCCGCGGCGCCAACCCGGCGGCGCGGGAGGAAATTCTTTCTCTCGAATGCGATTGCCAAGGCTGCGAACAACGGCATTGTCCCAAAGGCCATACCGCCTGCATGAACGATTTGTTTCCCGAACGCGTGTTTTACCAGGTCGAAAAACGCCTCGGGGACAAAAGGAAAGCGGCGTGAAAGGTTGTGGCGTGGAAGTCCGTGGGCGCGGTTCGGCCCCGCGGACCGGCCGAAAAATTGCTCTTGCGTCGGGGAAGCGATCCGGGGTATACTGCGCGACCGGCTTTGGTATGCTGAAAACCGTTGAGATGCCCCGAAGCCGACGATTCGCGAGCTTGCCCGCCGGAAGAAACGCCACCCGGATGGTAAACAATCGGTCGGCCGGAAAACGCAACCGGCTTCGGCACATAGTACGCTTGAACGCACGACTCGAAAAGGAAATTCGGGTGGATTCATGGAAAAACGAGACATTCACGGAAGATATACCGCTGACAGCCTGAAACCGTTCCTGCGAACAAGCGGTCTTCACCAAACAGCCCATTTCGCCGCGTTTGCGAAATATCCTCTTTTTGACCGGGTTGCCGGAGAAACGACGTTGCGGCCAAGCAATCAGGCAGGCAATCCGTCCGGCAATCGGCCAGGCAATCGGTTCCGGCACATCGGTCGCCTCGCGGTCGCCTTTTTACTCGCCCTGATCCCGTTTTTCACTGCCGGTTCGGCGGTGGCGGATGAGGCGCAGGATATGATCGACAAAGGGGTCGCCAATTACAACGCCGCCCAATACGGTGTCGCCGTGAGTGATTTCACCACGTTTCTCGCACGATACCCGCAACACGAGCGGAATGTCGAAGCCGCTTATCTCCTTGCGGAATCATACCTTCGGTTGCAAGATTACGTGAACGCCGGGGTGAACTACAAACGGGTGATCGACGCCGGCCTGGGGAATTCTTATGCCCGGTTCGCCTTGTTTCGGATCGGCGAAATCCCTTGGTTGAACGAGCGGTACGATCTCGCCAAACCGTATTTGATCGATTTCATGATGAAATTGCCGCGCGATGTGAACAACCGCTTCGTCCTTTATTACCTGGGTGACATCGCGATGCACGACAACGCGCCTGGCGAGGCGGAATACTACTTCGAAAACGCGATCAAATTCGACGCGGAATTGATGATTTCGCCGAAAGGGGAAAAAGTCGCCGTGTCGCAACTCGGGCTCGCCTGGGCAAAAAACCGGCTCGGAAAATACGCGGAGTCGGATAATCTCTACCGTCTGTTGACGATGAGCGGAAATCCGCCGGCCGAAGAGGCGTGTGCGCGTTGGGGTATTGCCCAATACGATCGAGGCGCCTACAACGAAGCGGCGTCCACGCTCAGCGGCTATGTTCAGCGTTATCCGCTTGGCCCCTTCCGTTCCCTCGTGCAGGAGACCCTCGGAAAAACCTATATCGAATTGAAACGGAACACCGAAGCGTTGGCCGCCCTGCAACAGGTGGTCCCGAAGACGGATACGAGCCGGATCCAGGAATGTCGCGTCCTGTTCGCCCTGAAACGCGTGGCCGAGGGGGAAATGCTGTTGCAGGAACTCGACCGGACGGCGGCGACGCAATACCGGGACATGATTACGGCCCTGAAAATGTATCTCGCGGCCGACCAGGACGATTGGGGGAAATACGTGAGTATCGGAGAATCTTTCCTCGGCGTCCGGTACGATACCGCTGCGCAGCGTGTCTCCTTCCAGTATTACGATTTGCCTTCGATCGGCGATGCCGAGAAATTGACGCAGGACAATTTTCTCCGGATTTGCGGCGGATTGGCGATCGCCTATGCGAAATTGGGTAATACGAACAAATCGCAGGCGACCTACTCGGCCATGCTGGTTACCGCCCGGGGCGGCGACCCGGTTCTTGCGGAAATCGTGAGCAAGACGGATGCCCTGTTGTCGAAGATACTCCCGAATCAACCGTTCGAGGGCGGCAACGACGCGGCGCAGCTCCGTGCCGCGATCCAAAAATACATGTCCCACGACTATGCCGGCACGATCGCGATTCTCACGCCGCTTCTCGGGGTTCAATACGTCCCGGACACCTTGATGCGGCCCTCGAACCAGCCTGCGAACCACATGTCCGGCGGCACGATGAGTTTCACGTATGTTCCCAATACGGCTGTACCCGATACGACGGCCGGCCCGAACGCGAACAGCGCCGCATCGAACAGCNNAACGGCAAACTCTCGCTCGATTCCATGGTGGAAGCCTGCCAGGTGCTCGTTCTCAGTTACGCCTACGGCGGGGACGCGGCCCGGGCCAACGCGGGGTTCGCGGCCATGCGGAATCTCTGTAATGATGTCGGCAACACCTTCCAGCAGGGGTTGCTCGCCCAGACCCGCTATAGACTCGACAGCATTCCGGCCGGCGGGGGCGCAAGCGGAATAGCCAACGGGATAGCCAATGGAATAACCAACGGGATGCCGAACGGCGTCGTGCCGGGCGCTTCCCCCGGTCCGGGTACGCCGATCAATCCTTCCGATCCCCTCAATCCCTCCCAACCGGGTTACCCGGGACAGGTCGCTTCGCAAACGGAACGCGAACAACGCCGGGTTCTTGCCGACTGCCGTTCGCTGTATCGGCGGGGCCNNTACACGCAAGTCGACCGGCAGCTCCAGACGATCCTGTTGCAACCGGCGTCCGACGGGGTGGTTGCCGATGCGGCTTTTCTGCGAGGAGAGACGCTGATGGAACTGCAACGTGAAAGAGAGGCGATCACGATGGGAATCCTCGCGCTGGAAAAATCGCCGGACGGCCCGAACGCCGCCGAGACCCTCTGGATGATCGGGTTCGCCTACGTCCTGCTCGACAACGACCTCGACGCCCGGGAGTATTTCGACCGGATCGTCCGGGAATATCCGCAATCCGACCGGATCGACGGCGCGTTGTATTACCAGGCCATGGGCGAGTTGGAAAGCCGGCGGGGCAACAAGACGAAGGCCCTGTCGACGCTGACCCGGATTTGCCGCAATTACCCGAACGGAAATTACTGGTCCCACGCCGCCTGGGAACTCGCGTATCAATCGTACCTGCGGAAGGATTACGCGACGTCGGACATGTATCTCCAGCAACTGCTCTCGCACCCGCCGGATGAGGCGGTCATCGACCGGGCTCTCTTTCTCAAGGGCCAATTGGCGATCGAGTTGAAACAATGGAACACCGCCCTTGTCGCGTTCGACGAAGTCGGTAAAATCGTCGATAGTCCCCTGCGTCCTTATGCCGGGCAGGCCGCCGCGGTCGCCCGGGGCTCGGTGTCCGCGGAAATCCGCAGATGAACCGGTGCGTACCGCGAACGACCGGGAAATGTTCCATGCGATAAAGCCGGGAACGAAGCGTAGCGCAGCGACCGGAGAGCGAGAAACACCCCCACCCCCACGCCTTTTTCATGGCCGGTGAAGTTCTCTCCCAGGAAGAAGTCGAAAATTTGCTGAACATCATGTCCCAGTCGGACAAGAAGGAAGCGAAGCCGGGCGGCGCTGCGCCCGCGGCGGGAGGGGTGACGGCCGCGAC
>DOMV01000041.1 GCA_003509805.1 Planctomycetaceae bacterium | reverse complement strand
TCGCCCGTGATTCGACGCCGTACCGGAACGCCTGCCCACCGGAAACAACACAGCCCGAACCCTGAAGCCCGGAGGGTAAACGGGTGGTCGAGCGGGCTGCGCTCACCAACGACTCCACCGGCTTCGGTAGAAAAAATCAACAACTACTGGACGTTCGGCTTTGGGGTGGAATGGCTCCGGCATTATGAACGGGGGTCGGACTACGACGTCCCTTCGTACCGAATCGGGGCGAACTGGAAACCGAACGCATGGTTCACGCTTCGCCCGGAAATCCGGTATGACAAGTGCGACGGCATCCGACCGTTCAATATCATGAAAAGCGGAGGGCTCGATCCGAAGGACGGCCAGTTCCTTTACGGATTTTCAGGAATCATAACCTTCTGAAAGATATCAAAAATCAAATAGTCGAATTCTTGCGGGAGGACGATGCGATGACGAGTTGAAAAACCCTAAACTTTGATGATATCCGGACGGAAAACAACGGCAAGGAAAACTGCCGTTCCTACGGATTCACGGTGTCACCGGCATCACGATCCCATCACGTCCGATGGTCGCATCCAGAATAAATTCGACGACTTTGTTAGGATCGTTCGGGCTGAGCGGTAAGTGTCCCTTGGCCTCGTAAAGCACCGTAAACTTTCCGCCAATGTCGGTGAATCGTTTTTCCAAGTCCTTGCCTCGCTCTTTGTACCACGGATCATCTTTGCCGACTACATTCAGTACTGACACGTCTTTGAGTGCCTCCAAACTCTCCATCACGGGCTTGTCCAGCATCGCAGATCGGCCACTGAGGTTCGGATTTTCCGCGTAAACACAGGCTGTTTTGTCAGGATGATTGATAGCCCAGGCGTAATTTTGCGTGGCCGCCCCGCCGGAACTCATTAGAACCACCTTCCTGGAAAAGCCGTTTTCCATAAAATGGTTGTAAACGCCCTGCCACTGTTCCCGGTTGGTTGCATCACCATTGAACGCCACCGGGCCTGTCACGATATGAAAACCTTTTTCCAAAAGTGCAAGCGTCACTTTGTCGTCACGTGTGGGTTCATCGACACGCAAAACCCAAGGGGTACCCTCGGCAGCCTTTTGCGGGGCGATCACCGTCACGCTTCCGCCTGCCCCACGAAGCCGGAATTCGTAACGATCATAGACAGGCACAAATTCCGCTCCACGCACCGTCACCCACCATCGCGGTTCGGATTCAAGCCGGCGATATTTGTTTTCAAGTGAATAGAAATACAGCGGGCCGTCCGAACCGGTGGGCCGGTACGAAACACGGTGGGAACACCAAGCAGGCAGTTCACGTGGGTTTTCATTAAAGCTCTTTTCGATGAAGTCGGCGATAAAAGCGGGGTGCTGCAAATTGTGCGGATGATGCCCCGGCCCGTCTTTGATGATGACGGAAATGCGACCGCCGACACTGGTATACGCATTTTCAATCACGTCCGACACGCGCGGCATGAGCGGGTCGATGCTTCCGTTGACGTGGAGCAGCGGCACATCATGCGCCGCCAAGCGGTAAATGCCCTCAAACATCTGGGGATTGCTGCCGGGGTTGTCCGCGTAAATACACGCAACACGTTCCGGGAAAGTGGTTCCGTAAGTGTACGAATTTTCGCCGCCACGAGACATGCCTTGGAATGCTGATTTTTTAGCCAAACCGCATTCTTCCGCCAAAAATTTGTACCATGCGTCCCAAGCGTTCAGATTGCGACGGGGATCGGCATTGATGTACGCGATGCAGAAACCACGTTTGAGCAGTTCGACTTCGGTTTGCGGTTCATGGTCCCAGTAGCAGCCCCGCCAAGACCAAGGATTTCCTTCGGCAAAGGTTTTCGGAACAACCAGGATGCAGCGGAATGAGCCCGGATCGGGCTCGCCCATTCCATTGCCCGCGTTTTCGGGGGCCTTGGATGGCGAAATAGCCAGCGTTTCCGCGTTCATCGCAAAATCGTAACGATCAAAGCCGTGCCACAGTGATTTTTCGCCGGTCAAGTTGGCCGGAACATCATGCTGCGCAAAAAGCGTGCCGGCAATGCAGCAAACCGTACTATAAATCGTGAAGTGGCATAATGCAATGATTTTTGTTTTGCGTAGCGATAACTTTTTCATGAGAAACTGCGGGGGTGAGAGTAAAAAAACAGGGCCGCACCCGTAAGGAAGCGGACCAAATCCATCGTGTTATTGTAGCATCTATGTTATTGTAGCATCATTGAACTTGCCGCACAACCTAAAAAGCGATCTTTTCGGGCATGGTTGCCGCGTTATCTTCGAGTTTCACGAAAATTCTGGAAGCGTTCAGGAGATGGTATGATTTTTTCCGACCGCCGAAGATGGCGGTGGCTGGCAAAAACGGGACAGGGTAATAAGCTATAAAGTACCACCGAACCATCTCCAAAATTGCGGATAGAGTCGTTTTTACATTAACAGGGCAGTACAATGAAAAAATCAGCCTTATTTTCGACACAAATTCCCTCAACAGACTTCTCTGAGACAATACAATTGAATCAAGGAGCAGGGTATTACGACATTCAATATCAATATGCAAATGACAAAAAAAATTATGTGGGAATTTTACGTTTTCATAAAGTCTCTGCCTACAGCAGAAGGATGGAAAGCTGTTGCACTTTATGGCATATTAAAGACATCTACGACACGCTAGTTGAAGTTTGCGATTCAGAATGGGCAGCGGAAATTAAAGAAAGTACAAAAAAACATTTACGAGACGATCGTGAATATCACCATTACATGATATACCTTGATAGCTCAGGGTGTTTTGAATTTGTTGCTTCTTCTTGCGAAATGATCGAAGAGGTACAAGATGAAGAACGAGTTAAATGAAATAAGCAGAGTTATCTCACATGCGCTTAGGCACACGCCGGAAAAATAGGGGCTGAAATTAGACGAAAATGGTTTTGTTTTAGTTGATTTGCTCGTTGACGCTTTGCGAAAACACAATCCCGACTGGATTGAAATCACTGACGATGATATCGTCCAAGTAGTTGTCTCCTCGGAAAAAAAAACGCCATGAAATTGTTGACGACAAAATCCGGGCACTGTATGGACATTCGCAAGCCTCACTTGCAAAAAAACATTCAGCCACACCACCAGGCACACTCTATCATGGAACCTCTCGTACGATCATCTTTCATTTTGATAAGTATACTGATATCAGGAGCGGAGAAGTTATGAATGTCTTCTTTCGACTTGACATCGGAGATGTCCGTTGACGTTTCGACCTTTTGCCGTATCCATTTTGCGTTTGCTCAAAAAGCTGTCGCGGCAAATTTTCGCAAAAAAAGCATTGCCGGAAAAGTTTTGTTATTTTATCTAATCCGTCTAATGAGAAATGCCGATGCAACCGATAAAGTAGAGGCAGGAAAACCGAAGGTAATACCGTCGGCATCGTTTCTCCTATTTTGCGCATTTTCTCATGTCTTACGGTTTATACATTTCAGCGGAAGGGGCGGAAGCCCAGCAGTACCGGATGGCGACGATCGCGAACAACATCGCGAATCTTGAGACGCCCGGTTTCAAGCGGGAATTGGCGCTCCAGATGGCGCGGGCGACCGAACGGCAGGATTTGGGCGACGATTTTTACGGAAGTGGTTCGTACAACGATCTTTCCGGCGGCGTTCTCACGATCGGAACCCATACCGAATTCAAACAGGGGACGATCAAGGCGACCGAACATTGGGCCGATGTCGCCATCGAAGGCAACGCCTGGTTTCGGGTTCGCGATAAAAGCAACGGCGAAGAATTCCTGACCAGGGCCGGCAATTTCGCCGTCTTCGTCAACCGGGAAGACGGAACCGCCTCGCTTGTGACCGAACAGGGTCGCAGCCGATTCGAATTGCTCGATCCGGAAGGGGAACCGATCATTCTCCCGAATCCGAGCGATCCGTCGCTCCACATCACCGACGACGGCCGGGTCATGAGCGACGAGGGTCCGCTTTACGGGGTCGGGGCCGGTGAAGTGGCCCGGATTTCCCTGGTCGAACCGGAGAACCTCAAAGCGATGGTCAAGGTGGGGGAAACGATGTATCGGAACGAAGCCGGCCAACGGGAACTCGACCTGTTCGAGCGCGGGCAACTCCGGAGCGGCCATCTCGAAATGTCGGGAACGAATCCTTCGACCGAAATGATCGAGATGATCGTCACCCAGCGTTGCCTTGAAACAAACATTAAAATGATGCACGTCCAAGACGAAGCGACGGGCGGATTGATCGACAAAATGCTCCGCGTCGGCTGATGAACAACCGGCGGCGCGGTATTGATGCGTCAAACCGCATATCCATAATCCGAACCTCATAACCGATCATGCCTTTTCAAACGATATACAGCAGCGGAACCGGGATGCTGGGAATGGAGAAGAAGCTCAACACGATCTCCAACAACCTGGCGAACATGGAAACCACGGCCTACAAAAAGCAACGTTGCAACTTCGAGGACCTGTTTTACGACAACCTGAAATACCCCGGTTCGCAGGACGAGAACGACGAGTTCACGGCGACGGGAATTGCGATCGGCGTCGGGACCCGGGTGACGAGCGTCCAGTCGGACATGAGCATGGGGCCGATCAAGGAAAGCGACCGGTCCCTGGACGTCGCCATCGGCGGCGAGGGGTTTTTCGAAGTCATGGACCCATTGACGGGCCAGATGATGTATACCCGGGCCGGCAATATGAGCATCAATTCGAACGGGACGCTCGTGATCGGCAGCGGCCACACCGGGCGGATCATCCAGCCGGAAATCACGATTCCGCAGGATTCGATCCACGTCGACATTCGTGACGACGGCGGGGTCTGGTATAAAATTTCCGACCAGATCCCGCTCCAGTTGGCCGGAACCATGTCGCTCTCGACCTTTATCAACCCCGAGGGCCTGCTCCGGGTCGGCGAGAACATGTACCAGGAAACCGACGCTTCGGGGCCGCCGATCCAAAACGATCCCGGCCTCAACGGCGTCGGCAAGCTCATGCAGTATTCGGTCGAAGCCTCGAACGTTTCCCCGGTCGTCGAATTGATCGACATGATTACCTCGCAACGCGCTTACGAACTCAACAGCAAATCGACGCAAACGGGCGATCAGCTCCTGCAAACGGTCATCAGTATCAAACGGTAGAAACGGCGATTTCCCGTTTTCATCGTCATTTTCCTTCTTCGTTTTCCCAGCTCGTTTTCAGATCATGCGATTCCTCATCCTTTTTTCCATCCTGTCGCTCCTTCCCGTGGCCGCCGAGGGTGCCGAAATCGTTTTTCACTCGACGCCGGTATCGGTCGCCGGAACGGTCGTCATGCTCGGCGATATCGCCGAGATCGACGCGGGAACCCACGAGGACGGTCAATCGCTCCGGCAAACCCTGCTTTTCCCGGCTCCGGAACCGGGCGTCCGGAAAAGCGTCCGGCTCCTTGAATTGCGCAATATTCTTTCCGATCTCGGCGTTCGCAGCACGCAACACCGGATCGACGGCCCCGAACGCGTCGTCCTGATCGGAGCCGAGGAAACACGATCGGGTGCGAAAAACGACGATTCGCGGTATGATTCGCAAAACGGCGGCGCCGTTGTTCCGACCAAACCGAACCCGCTCCGTCAGGCCGGGAATTCACGCGGCACCCCGGCACGAAACACACCGGCGCGCAACACCCCGTCTACACAGGATATCCGGGTGCTCGAAAGCCAGGTGGTTGCCGCCCTGAAGGTTTACCTTGACCGCTGTGTTTCGGGAAATTCGCAGGCGGGCAATTCGCAGGAGCAAGGTGCGTATCCGTGGGACATCAGGATCAAACTCAATCACGCCCAAGCCCGGGCGTTGGCGAACGGGGAACGAATCGTCACCATTTACGGCGGGGCCAACCCGATCATCGGACCGCAGCAATTCGAGATCGAAATGGAATCGCTTGATCCGGCGACCCGGCGACCGATCATCGTTCCCGTTTCAGCCGAGGTAGCGCTGCCGATCGAGGTGCTCGTCCTCCGCCGTTCGGTTCCGAAGGGACATCTCTTGACGGAAGCCGACGTTCACCTGGTGAGCATGTTGCCGGAAGAGCTCAAGGAAAAAAACCACCTGAGCGACTCCTCGCCGGTCGTCGGCCAGGAAACCCTCGCGCCGATCCGGGAAGGAATGCCGATCACGACCTCCATGGTCCGTCCTTCGACGCTGATTCGCAAGGGGGACAAAGTGGATGTGCTGGCGACCAACGGCGGCATCATCATCCGGCTCCAAGGGACGGCGAAACAGGACGGGGCGCTCGGCGAACCGATCCAGATCGAGTGGGAATATGTCGACCCGGACGTCCGGAATCGTAAAAAGGAAATGAAATCCTTCGTCGCCGTCGTGAGCGATTTCGGCAAGGCGACCTTGAACGCCGGGCCGAGCCATGTGGTCCGGTAAGAACGACAATCGCAATTGACTTTACGTTTGATACCAAAGCCGGGTGAGTTTGCCGTTTGAACCGCCTGTTTACCTTCGGCAGTATCGTTTCCGATGGGCAGGCTCCTAAATCGTCGGCTTCGGGAAATTTCAATCGCATTCCACAGTATCCAGGGACATCCCACCATGAGAACGACCGTATTTATTCCGGCCTTTATTCCGGCCTTTGTTTTCGGACTGACGACATCCTTCTCGCAGGAGGGAGTCCTCGACGGCGAAACGACCTATCGGGCGCCGGGCGGGGCGTACGCGGCGACGGTTCCCATGACCTCGCTCACGTTCCAGATGCCGCCCGAGGCGAAAACGTACAAGATGAACGACCTGATCCAGGTCCGGGTGTTCGACGAACAGGTTTATGCGAACACGGTGAACAACCAGCGCAAGAAGAGCATCACCTCGACGTCGCGGCTGACCGATTTCCTGACGTTCAAGGGCGTTTTCGGAATGCCCGGCAGGATGGATCCGGAAGACCTGCCCGCGATCGGCGGCGAGATCAACGTCAAATACCAGAACAATGCCAACATGAACCGGAACGAGTCGTACAAGACGATCGTGATGTGCCGCGTCAAGAATGTCCACGAAAACGGGACGTTATACATCGAGGGTTCGAACAAGCGGCGCATCGGCGAGGAATCCTCGATGATTTTCGTCGGGGGAACCGTCCGACCGGAGGATATCGACGCCAACGGGGGAGTTGACAGCAAGTTCCTCAACGATTACGACATCAAGGAAGTCCCGGACGGAAACGTTTTCGATATGGTTCGCCGCCCGTGGGGCACCCGCTGGCTCGAACACTGGTTCCCCTTCTGATAGCGAACGCGACGGGTTGAACGAAAAAAACACAAAACTAAAACGACATTCCAAGCGATACGATCATGAAACCGATCATGAAACACTGCCTTCTCGCCTTCCTTTTGCTCATGCTTTTCGCGGGATCGGTATCGGCCCAGCATCGGATCGGGCAACTTTGCCGGATCAAGGGGCAGGAAGCGACGATGATCCGCGGCTTCGGGATCGTTGCCGGTTTGAACGGAACCGGAGACAATCCGCGGGAATTCGGGCCGCTCGCCCGGGGCATGATCCAGCAGTTGCAGAATTCCGGTTTTCCCATGGTGGGCTTGAAACCGAGTTCGCCGCAAGACCGGGGCGGCCCCGACCCGATGCGGGAACTGGGAACCTCGAAGAATCTCGCATTCGTGGAAGTGATGGTGACGATTCCGGCAATGGGGGCCCGGAGCGGCGACATGCTCGACGTGACCGTCGCCTCGGTCAACAAGGCATCAAGCCTGGAATTCGGCGTCCTGATGATTTCAACGCTGATGGATCCGGTTCCGCAGAATCCGGGCCAAGCCAAAACGCTCGGCCGGGCCTGGGGCAAAATCACGCTCGACAACGACAAGGCGAAGAATGTCGGTACGATCAAGGCCGGGGCCGACGGCGGATGCCGTTTGACCTCCGATTACATCCATCCGTTCGTCAAGGAGAATTGCATCACGCTGGTGTTGGATGAAAAATACGCCGGTTCCGCCTGGGCCGCGGCGATTGCCCAGTTGATCAACACGGACAACGTTTCGGACGGCTATGAAATCGCCAAGGCGACCAGCCCGCAGAATGTCGTCGTCAAGTTGCCGAACGCCTATTTGGGTGATCCGGTCAAATTCATCGGGTTGCTTGAAGGGCTCGAAATCCAGCCGGACGCCTACGGGCTGGAGATTTTGCCGAGAATCGTGATCCACGAACGGTCGGGCGTCATCGGCGGCATGGAAAACGTGAACATCGCACCGGTCTTTCTGTCGCACCAGAATATTTCGATCGAGGTTCAGAATCCGCCGGCGGCGCCGCCGCAGCGTTGGATCCCGATGGACGTCGACGGCGCCATGGCCGATCCGCCGGTCGTCGCCCCGAAACTCCGGGCATTGTGCGACACGCTCAACGCCGTCAAGGTTCCCCCGAAAGACATGATCGCCGTAATCAAGAACCTGCATAATCTGGGGGCGATCCAGGCCCAGGTTGTTTACAAATAATTTTGACTGAAGCCGGTCGAGGTTTCCGTTCAATCCGCCTGTTTACCTCCGGACAGTGCCTTTTGGGGAAAGGGGCTTCCCAAGCATCGGCTTCGGNNGAAACGCCAACGGTTTTTTCAGCATATCGACGCTACTCAAGGTGAAACATGATTTCCGGCATCTCCTCCATCACGAACAATTATGCGGCCCAGTCGAGGACTCCCGTCCGCGAATCCCAGGGCGAGGCGCGCACGGCTGTCCTTAAAGCGTCCGGTATCGACATGAACGATACGCTCGAACTTTCGAACGGAATGAAAACGAAACGGGACAAAGCCGAAACGGCGAGCGGGACGGCGGCGAACGGGACGACGGCTGTCCGGGAACCACTCCCAAAGGGACGGGAATTGACGGAAGAGGACAAAAAATTCCGTGAAGTCATGCACCGGTTCGTCGGCGAAGTCCTTTTCGGCCAGATGCTCAAATCGATGCGCGCTTCGCAGGAACCGGACCCGATTTTCGGTCGCAGCAATGCCGAGGAAATGTTCCAGCAACAGCTCGATGTGACGTATGTCGAAAAAATGACGAACTCTTCCTCCAATTCCCTCAGCGACGCGATGTTCAACCAGATGCAGCGGTTCCTGGGCAAGGCGGAAGTGTAAATATACCGGCAACGCGATGAAAACGGATATTTGGTCAAGTCCGCCTGCCGCACTCGCCCCGGACTTCTGTTTGTACAATGACGTAAGCGAATCGTTCGAGCGGCAAGCGATGGTGCGCGGGAGGATTATCATGCCGGTTACGGTATAACGCAACATATTTCAACCTGATCGATGTATATGACCGTCTGGGAAACCGAAATCGCGACATTTTTGAAGGAACTCGAACAGGCGCAGGACGAGGCGATGGAGACGCTTCGACGCAAGCAGGCACTGCTCGCCTCATCGGATACCGCCGGCCTGAAGGCGATCGCGCCCGAGGAACGGCGCGTGGCGGAACGTTTGGGAACCTGCTTGAAAAAACGCGGGGAATTACTCAAAATCGCCGCTTCGGAAGGGTTGAACGCCGATTCCATCGAACGGCTCGTCGAGCATTTCCCCAAAAACAGTGCCGTACGGCAACAGGTGCGCCGGTCGATCCGGCGAACCCGGCTGATTCAATACCAGTCGCTTACCAACTGGATACTTACGCAGCGTTCGATCCTGCATTTGAATCAGTTGATCGAGTTGATCGCGTTCAAGGGGGGAAGCGCCCCGACGTATAACCGCGATAAAAAACGGGACACGGGCAACGGCGGCGGCAATCTCGTCGACCGTGTCGCCTGACGACTGGAAAAACGTCCGGAATGAAGCGTGGAGACATTGACAATGGATAATTGACAATGGACAACGGGGGGACACAAGCGGGTTCCTTATCGTGACGGTTGAATGGCCTCTCTCCGTTATCAATTATCCATTGTCAATGCAACCGCCTTTTTTCCGTCGATTGTTCCCGAAACAACCGATTTGTCCTCGTTCGCCGTGTATTCCCGGGTCAGTGCGAACAGGACAAGGAGCAGCAAGCCGGCGGCAAGGAAGATTTGATATCGGCTCCGAAACTGTTTGCGCCGTTCCGTAACGACGTCGGAATCGACGGTGCGCTCGGTATCGAGACGCCCCCCTGCGACGTGTCCCGCATAAAGGCGTCCCAGATCGAACGTCTTGACTCCGGCGGGGATATAGAGGCCGCCGCTCTCCCTTGCCATCCCGGCAAGGAGTCGTTCATCGACTTTCGACCAGACATCCGTTCCGTCGTGCCGAAGATAAACCGGGTTTCCCCCCGCGGTTCCGATCGGAATCCTCGCGCCTTTGATCGCATCGCCGAGACCGACCAGGATCAATTTGATTCCCTTGGCGTTCACCTCCCGCGCCGCTTCAACGGCAAAGGAATCGTGGTCTTCGCCGTCCGTGAGCATGATAATCCACCGATCCCGTTGCAGGTCGTCCGACATGGAGAGAATTGCCTGCCGGATCGCATCGCCGACAGCGGTTCCGCCCCGGGGGGCGCTGTTCGTATCGACATTTTTCAAGGAATCGAGAAGGAAAACGTGATCGTTCGTAAGGGGAACCCTGACGATGGGTTTTCCGGCAAACACGATCAGGCCGACACGATTGTTTCGTACCACTTCGAGGAGATCGCGAATATCGGATTTCGCTCTTTCCAGGCGATTCGGCGGCAAATCCCCGGCGAGCATGGAACGAGAGACGTCCAGCAGGATGAAGATATCGGCCCCGCGAACCCGGACATCTTCATAGTAAACCCCGAATCGCGGTCCGGCAAGAGCGAACACGGCAAGGAGAAAGCCGCCGATCAGGCAGAAGGAACGCCAAATCGTCCGCGTGGCCCGTAGTTGCGGCAAGAGCACCGGGATCATCGCCTTTCCCAAAAAACGTCCGGCAGCCCGCTTTCGCCGCCGATAAGCATGCCAATGCAGCATCGCAATCAGCGGTATGATCCAAAAAAACAGTAAAAAAAGCGGGTTTTCCAACATGGATGGTCTACCGATCTTCGATCTGAAAAATCACCGGGAGTCAAAATCACTGGGAGTCACTCACTGGGAGTCACTCACTGAGAGTCAATCACTGAAAATCAATAAACGACGACCAGGCGCCCGGGGGCGGCGCATCCAAGGCAAACGGTTCTTTACTTACCGGATGCCGCAGCGCGATCGAACGGGCGTGGAGTGCGATGGCACGAAGCCGCTCATCTTCGACCGGTTCCCCAAAAGGACGGCGGGAACCGTATAAAACGTCTCCTAAAAGCGGAAATCCCCTTGATGCGGACTGAATGCGAATCTGGTGCATCCGACCGGTTTCGAGCCGGATTTCCAGCCAAGTGACCACACCGTGAGCGGTATTCAAACACCGGCGAACCCGGTAGTGCAGGATGGCTTCACGGGCCAGCGGATCAATCGGAGGCGCTAATTCGGCAATCGGGCGGTCCGGGATTTTACGCAGATAATCGATCCAAGTCGCCTCGGCCGGTTCGACTTTTCCTTCCAAAAGCGCCCAATAGACCTTGTCGACTTCCCGATTTTCAAGCTGTTCCGAAATGTGGCGCGTCGCACGCGAGTTTTTTCCGAAAAGGAGAATTCCCGATGAAGGACGATCCAGACGGTGCGGAACTCCCAGGTAGCACGAACCGTTTTTTCCGATTTTACCCCCGTTGTCGATCACATGAGATTTGACCCGGGCTTCCAGCGAATCGATCCCGGCAGGTGCTTGCGTCAGCAGGCCGGACGGTTTGTTGACAACGATAATCGCGGAATCTTCAAAAAGAGTGTCGAGCATGATCGCGGCTCTCATAGTCCCATCCCCACCTTTCGGGGGGACGGTTAGGGTGGGGTCCCCTCCCCGGGCCTCCCCCGCTCGCAGGGGAGGGAGTAGGAATTGGCTCAACCGCAAGCGAGGTAGGGGATAGGAACCGTCACCCGTGCGCAGGCGAGGGCGACGCAAGTCCAGCCCGGTTTTCCTAAATTAAAGTGAGGGAACAAGTCTATTTGTTTCGAGAAAAAACAAATTCGGTCCGTTCGAGGAGCGGTGTTCTTTCGTGCATGCAATCTCCCAGGACTCAAAATCTTCCGGTTTTTCCAGGTAGCCCAATCGTTAAATATGGCAAAAAAGACGCTTCGTGCCCAATAAATATGCCCCTTTTCCAATAAATTTTAATGGGATACCTATCTATCTGAAATTGCGAAATTATAATTGGGAGCCGCGCGGCAGGCATCTTTGAAAGTCGAAGCCTCGACTTGCAGATCGCCCCTTAATCAAAAGTACCGACGCAAACACGTCCAAGACCGTTCTCCCCATTTTCCTTTCAAAATACCCTTTTGAGAAGGTGTCCCATGGTCCCGCAACCGAAAAAATCCTCAAAAACGGAAAAAAAAGTCCTAAATCCAAAATCGAAAACCGTTCGTTCGTCTTCCGTGACCTCCAGAAGTGTATCGAGCGTCAAAACCGCTCAAACGGCCCCGAAAAAAACGGCCCCGAAAAAAGCGGCTCCGAAAAAAGCGATGCCGAAAACAGCGGTGACGGCGTTCAAAAGTGATGGCAAACGTAGCGGAACGAAGTCGGTCGCGGCGAAAAAAGGAATGTCGGTAACGCGTCCGTCGTCGAAACCGTCGTCCAAGCCATTGTCGAAACCGCTGTCGAAGTCGGGCAAAATAACCGTTTCGAAAGCAAGTGGTCCATCCGCCGCGAGTCCGTCGAGGAAAACGGCAAGACAGGTCGGAACGACGATTTCGGCGAAGACGACAAAAAATGTGACCAAAAAGACGGATAAAAAACCGTCCTCTCCGACAAGGCCGAAACAACCGGCAACCAAACAGGCGCCTAAACCGGTAACGTCTCGATTGGCGACGCCGGTAAAAACGACGCCGGTAACGAAAACGCCGGCACAAGAGGTCCGGTCGGCTAAAAAAAGCCCGGCGAAGCCGCCTGTTCCAAAGAAAAGTGTGGAAAAAGCGGCTGTCACTGTATCCGCCAATGTCCCTGTCGCGCGGGAATGCCATGAAAGCGGGATGCGCGCGACGGAACGTCGGGAAATGCTTGAAAAATTGAAGGAGGTTCTCCGCACCAAACGGGAATTCTTGAGAAAATCTCTCGATGACGACGATTCGTCGGGCGACGAGAGACACAAAACGACAGGCGACATCGTCGATATCGCCTCCGGGTATTCGGAAACGGAAATCATCTTTCAACTGGCCGAGGTGGGCAGCAAGGAACTGGCCGAAGTCGAACGCGCTTTTCGTCGAATCGAGCAGGGAACGTACGGTTCCTGTGAAGCGTGCGGCAAGGACATCCCGATTGCCCGGCTCAAAGCGCTTCCTTTTGCCGCCAAATGCGTCCCCTGTCAGGAAGCGGAAGAAAAAGCCCGACAGGACGGTGTTTATTTCGACGACGATTCCGTCACTTGACCGTTTCCCATACCGTAAACGGCATGACAATCCGCCCGCGAACAATCCCGCGCATAA
>DOMV01000021.1:2591-2770 GCA_003509805.1 Planctomycetaceae bacterium | reverse complement strand
GGGAGGTATGAAAAGGTCTGGATTGATCCGGTCTGCGCGATCGTGAATTTTTTGGATATCGATTATTCTTCCGGCAAAAGTTCCTGTCTGGATCAACGCTATGAGGTTGTTCAGGATTTTTTGGGAGGCAGCGAAATCTGGCACGGCTCCCATCATGTCGATTTCGCACTCGGCCAAGC
>DOMV01000021.1:242-2442 GCA_003509805.1 Planctomycetaceae bacterium | reverse complement strand
CCAAGCCGTCGGTCTCTGGCAAACCTTCGAGGTCATTCAGGATTTTTTGGGTGGAGGCGAAACTTGGTACGGCACCCATGATGCCGATTTCGCACGCGGCAAGGCCGTCTGTCTTTGTCAGGGGTTTGAGATCATCCAGACCTATCTCGGCGGAAGCGAGGCGTGGACAAGCTCATCCGATGTCGATTTCGCATTGGGCCGAGCGCTGTGCCTGTCTCAAACCTTCCATATCGACCAGCCCTACGTCGGCGGGCTGGAAGCGTGGCCGTCGCATTACGAATCCTCCTTTTCGTCAGGCCGGTCGAACGTTTTGATCCAGTATCTTGATGTCGTTCAGCCTTACATGGGCGGCTCTGAAAGCTGGCCGTTCAGGCTGGATATCCACACTTCGTCCGTGACCGGTCAACTGTTTTCGGTCGGAATGGACGAAACGGTCCCGGCCGGGCGATATGTAACGCTAACAAGCGATTACGACGTCATCAAAAACGCCGCGACCGGCGCGGTCTTCGCCTGCGACTTCGTCAATACGAACGGTGTTTTCGGGGTCGACTTCTTTTGGGACCGTTTGAGGCACTATCATTTCCTCGCGGCGGCGGCCACGACCGAAGTGCTGATCGACGCGCCGGGCGGCGGGATACGGTACGTTGGTATTCTTTCGACCTTCGACATTCCCGACAACCGTTCGTTCCAACTGTCAAGCTGTTACGATTTCACGGAAGCCGTCACGGTCTGCCTGCCTTATTCCTACGCCGTCGGAAATGCCGGCCGGTTCCTGTTACAACTCCAAGAAGAGGCGTATTACGAGTACAGCGCCTGCCTGACGAATTTGCATACGGGCCTCGTCACGACGGTCACGACGACCGACCTGAACGAGTCCGTCAAAAACCTGGAGGAGTATTGCGTCGGTGACGCCTCGTGGGAAATGAAATACGAAACGACGGTGCGTTTCTATCGTCCCGACCGGCCGGACCAGGCCCGTGATCCGGTACGCTGGCGTTTTGCGACCCGGGGCGGCAAGCACTGGAAACAGGGGCCGGTCGTTTCCGAACTGCGGGCGGTCACACTGCCCTCGTTCCTGGAACTGCATTTCACGGCCGATTGGCCGTACCGGTCGCTGGAACTCCCCATCCATACCTTTCAGTTCCACGCCACCGAGGAAGGCGACTTTTTCGATCTCGGCGTTTGGATTTCCGATTCGTTGCGCTTCGATACGGAGCAGCAGCCTCTACTGACAATCCCCTACGCCTCCGGTACGACCCGCTACGATGTTCATGTTCCGCGTCAAGAAAATACCCGCTACGTCGCGGTCGCCCCGATCCGAAAATTTCCCTACGAGGAGATCGGGGCGTTTTCGGTCATTTCCGTTCCCTAATTATTTTTGAGATCAGCATGTCCGACAATCAGCACATTCCAGAGCCGGAAAACAAGGACAACTCGGCGGAAAAGCAAAAAACAATCCTCAAGGAAGCGGCGGACCTCATCATGGAAGGACTCCGCATGGGGGCAAGCTGGCTGTCCGCCGAATGGATTTGGATTCAGCATGGTCGCCCGTTCCGCGAAATGAACGATGTGAACCATCTGTATTACCAGGTCTGCTCGAAATGCGAATTCTTTTTGAACGACGGCTGCATGATCTGCCGCTGCCGCCTGGTCCCGAACGAGTTGAGTGCCCTCAACAAGCTGTCGATGGCCACGACGAACTGTCCGCTCCCGCAGCCGAAATGGATCAGTGCGATCACGCCGCCGGACGACCTCGCGCCGGAGATCGCCGAGACGGCACTCCGCAATGCCAAAGTCCATTTCGTCGAAGTAACGGAAACGGAACAGCCCTCCGGCGATCAGCCCTTGATGACCGTCTCGGAGATAAAAAAAAAGCAGGCGGCTGCGGAAGGTGCTAATCCGTTCATCCGGACCGCGACGGGCCAGTATGTCGAAGGAGAGCGTGAATGATACGGCTCGACGTTCAAACTTTGCCGCTGAAACGGCCGCTCTCGCCGGGCCAGACTCGCGTGTTGATCCGGGCCGTCGATGTCAACGACAAGCCGGTCGCGGTGTTCCTTTGCGGCGTCGAACCGCCCAACGCGTTCGAGCGGCGGATGCGGGAAAGTTTTCACACAATCTGTTCCGTCGAGGATATGGCCGAGTATCCGGTCGGCGTGTCCTGCGTGAACGAAGTCGATCCGGCCTCCGTGGAGGAGGG
>DOMV01000021.1:0-223 GCA_003509805.1 Planctomycetaceae bacterium | reverse complement strand
GAAAGCGGCCTGGATACCGTACCGACCGGAACCGGAACATTTGAAACCGAACGTCCATTCGCATAAACTACCTTTCTTCCGACGCAGTGCGATCGACATTATTCTGCCGAATCGCGAGTTCGTCTCCCAGGCAATCGGCTGGATTGAGGAGGCGGTGAACCGGCTGGAAAAAGACATGCACGATCTGGAAATGAGTTTCGAATAATGGGATGCTGCGGAACCA
>DOMV01000228.1 GCA_003509805.1 Planctomycetaceae bacterium | reverse complement strand
CCGTTTCCATCGCATGGGGATCGGTCTTGAGCTTTTTCAACATGGCCTCAAGACCCTTTTGGACGGCGCCCATCGGTTCCCCAGCCATTGATTCGGAGCAGTCGATCAATATATAAACGGGCAAGCGTCGCATGGCAATTCAAGTTTCGTCAATCATTTTTCACGATTTTCACGTTCACGATTCGACCGGTAGCTTCCGGCGAGAGAAGTAACTGAAGCCCCTCAGTCAAATCGACACTCTTACCGACGGGGACGACTTCACCCGTACTCAGATTCTTCATGGCAGGAAGTGTCTGATTGATGAAAATCCACTTGCCTTGGTGAAACGCGAAGTACCCCACGGGTTTGGAATGCTCCGGTTTCAATTTTTCGTCGGGAAAAACGGTCCGATCCACATGCCATTGATACAGGTACTGGTTGTTGTAAACCATGAGCCGGTGATTGTCCGGTTTGTAATCCTTACCGTTGCGGGTCGAATAGAAATCCAACACGGGAAGCACTCCCTTGTATGGCGTTCCACAGTACGGGCAAGTCGGCTTCGTCGTGTTATCGAAAACAAACCACTTCTTCACGCATTGTGAATTCTGGCACGGCTGGAGCATGTCACAGGTCTTAACCAAGGCCGTTTCCCAGTCGCCGGCCATGGGACGCTGCGCGGGAGCGTGCAGACCTGTGATGAATGCCAGTTCAAACAGCCCTTTCAGGAGAGGTCCGTACATCGTGTACGGGGTCTTGTTGATGTCCACCCACGGTAGGCAGACTTTGTCGTTCTCGCGGAGATTCGGACGGTTCGATTTGTCCTGCGGGTGCTCAATGAAAAGCGCCTTTTCCCCCATTTCCAAACGCTCTTGAATGTCCGGTTCCTGATCGTGAACTTTCCGGCCCCGCAACGGATGGCGGTGAAACAAATACATGTAAACGAGGACGGAAAGCGCGTGTTGGTCCGTTTCGCGTTTTGGGAGTTTGCGATTCGGATCGCCGACGGGAAGATGCAGCGTCGAAACGACTTCCGGCGCGATAAAGTCGGGAGTCCCGACAACGTCCGGAGGGTACAACCCCGGAACGACCAAGCCGTCAATGTCGATGATGCAGGCGTTGCCGCCGGAGGGATCAACGAGACAATTTTTGTACGACAAGTCGGAGTGCGCGAGACCGGCGGCGTGCAACCGTCGAACGGCGCGGGAGAGGAGCAGGCAGATTCTCAGGTAACTGAGCAACGTTCCCTTTTCTTCGGCGGGAACGAAGCGGTTAAAATTTTTGGCGGAGGCGAACCATTTTCCCTCTTTTTCGGCGCCGGCCAGTGACGTTTGCTTGCCGAAGAAAAAATGCGACTGATAGGCGGGAACCGTCATGCCGATTTTGCCGTCATACTCGACGATTTTTTCCGGCCAGCAAAACAGCTTTTTCCAGTACTCGCCGCCGGCCTGTTCAAAAATGCCCTTTCGATATTGCCCGACGAGTTTTTCGATCCGTTCCTGTCCGGCGATGTCGGGGTTCTTTCGGAAAAAGGCGACGACGTAACTTTTATCGGGCGCGAAATAAACGTCTTTCACGCCACCCTGCATCGGGTCTTTGTAAACGAACTCGACCGGCGTTCCGTCTTTGGCCTTGGTTTTGATTGTCGTCATTGTTCGCTCCAGGTATTGTCTTCGGGCACTTAAAAATTGTCGCGGGGTTTGACGATCAAAACAGTCCGGTCGTCATGATTGCCTTTCGACCAGAAACCGAGCCAGGTTTTCAGCGACTCGGCTTTTTGCTGTGGCGTCGCGGCGGCGCTGTCGAGGATCGGGCAGCCGTTACATTCCTCTTCACAGCCGTTTTTCAGTTTGTCGCGATAGAATTCCTCCCAGCGTTTCGCGTCGCCGACCGCGGCTTCGGACGGAAAAAACGGGTCCGTGATACCGTCGGTGACCAACAGCATCGCATCGATGTTGTCACAGAAGGAAAACCGGAGCCGCTTACGAATCGCGTCGGGGAAAATTTCGCTCGGCATGGTCAGAAAACGTGTTTGACCGGCAAATTCGCCCCCGTCGGGTTTGCCGAGAACCATAACATTCCAAGGCGGAATCGCATCGGAATGATTCGCAAACAGCGCCGCGCCGCCGTCTCCGACCCAGTAGGAGGCGATGAGATAGGCATTCAAATCCTCCAGGAACCGAAACGCCGCGCATAACAATGTGGTGTGATAGTCCTTCAACGAAGCCGGGCGGACCGTCGCTTCCCGTTCAATCGCTTTGTGGGCGTCGTAAACCGCTTTGTGAAAAATATTCCCCAACTGCGTTTCATCGACGAATTCGTTCTCCCAGAACGGATCAGGTACCCCCCGGTGTTTCAGGTATTCGGTTTGCCATCGCCTCAGCGAAGTTCGTTTATTCGAAAAAATCGCTTCCGTGGCTTCAATGCCTAAACTTTCACGAAGACTTTTGATAACGGTTTTACACGCGATCTCCGAGCCTTTGCGGGAAAACTTCGCGCTTCCGGCCCCATCGGCGACGGCGACGTAATTCCAACCGGTCGCTTCGTCGAATTCCATGTAGAAGCAGTCATCGCGCGGCTTGCCGACATGGGCATGGGAGCGCCCCCGGACGCTGGCGGCGATGATTTCCAGGGGAAGTCCCGGTACCGTTGTCCCTTGTGCGA
Organism: Planctomycetaceae bacterium; assembly: GCA_003509805.1. Classification (GTDB taxonomy): domain Bacteria; phylum Planctomycetota; class Planctomycetia; order Pirellulales; family Thermoguttaceae; genus UBA8133. The sequence continues at coordinate 9,169 of DOMV01000228.1, read as the reverse complement.
CATTGTCGTCGTTTTCGTACCCTTCGTAATCCGCGACCGGCTTGTCGTCCCAAAGGCTTCTCGGATCGGGATTGATCAGGAACGGTTTCGCATGAACATATCCTTTCGGGTATTGGGAGAAACTGGTCACCTCGTCTTTTTTTTCTCCTTCCATCGGCATTTCCTTCCGATAATCCGGGTGGATGAGGAAAAAATACAATTTCTCGTCGAAGTCACACGACGGAACCCCGGAAATGCGAATAGCCGTGTGTTTATCGTTTTTTTCATCCGGAACGATCCGGCATGAAAGGCCGAGCGACTGCAATTTCGTACTGATATTGACCCGCTCGATCTCGATTCCACCGAATTGGTCCCTCAAGTCCCGTGTGGAAAATTCGAGAGTGTAATCGTAAAAACTCCCGACGAGCCCGACCGGAAGCGTCACTTCGTCGATTCTTTCACGAAGCAGCTTTTTGATGACTTCTTTTTGTACGGAAATCGCTTCGCTTTTATGCGTTTTATAGAGGATGATGATTCCCGGTTCGTCAAGATTGACGGGTCTGTCACATTTTTTCCCGTCCGCGGCCGATTCGGCACAGGCCTCCCGCTCCTCGACTTCGCATTCCGCCCCGTCGAGAACGGCACTGCGCGGCAACCTCTCCGTCAAATCCGCGGTTTCCGGCGTCCCTTTGTATGTCATGCAGTTTTTCGCCTCTTCGCGTATCCGTTTTTCTTCGTCGGACATGCTCATTTCGTGGCTCCGTGATTTGTAGATCGCCCCGGTGATAAAAAACGTTATCAAAACAAGGAACACGCCGACAATCAAAACAAGCGGAATGACAACCCGTTCCTCGAAAAGGGATGTCGCCGCGGAAAAACTTTCCAACGTGTTTCGCAACAAGTCGGAGACTTCTTCCGCAGCATGATTCCTACGTTCCGTTGCGTTGTTGCCGACAGGTCCGTAACGGGTCGTTTTACATTTTTCAAACGGCTTCGGTAGACGAACCTTTACAGGACCAGATTGATTTCGTTCGGCGGCGGCGGCAGGTCTTCTTGCGTGGAATCAGCCGTTTGGCTCTGTTGTGAAACCGCCGTGGAAACCCATTGCCAAAACTGGGCGAACGAATTACTGTCCATCGTGTCCAAGGAGACCACGTCTTTCGTGATCTCTCGAAGTGGATCGACCTTCGCTTTCGGACCGGCGGCACAGGCGACAATCCGGGCAAAGCGGTGTTTTTTAAGTTCCGCCGTCATTTGCTTGAAGAGCATCGTGTCGGACGGGGCGCCGTCGGTCATGACCACGGCAAACGGGAGCCAGTCACCCTTTTGCTCCGGCGTCGTCTTGACGACTTCTTTTCCATACTGCCTGATGAGCAATTCGAGCGCTTCGCCGAGATTGGTCGGCGAGGTTTCCGGCGGCTCGATTTCCGGCAGCGTAAAGCCGTCCAGTTCCGTGAGCGGAACGAGCACTTTCGCCTCGCGGTCGAAGGTGATGATGCTCAAATAAACCGTTTCCAAGGCGTAAGGATCGCGGGACAGACTCGAAAGCAGGGCGCGGAGTCCCGTCTTGACCGCCTCAATCGGTTCGCCCCGCATTGAACCGGAGGTGTCCAGTAAAATGTAGATCGGTAATCGTCGCATGGATTTTGGTGTCGTTATTTGAAAAATCGAATGCTGAGCGTTTCCAGTATCGTTCACCAGACTACTTCACCAAATTGATTTCCGGCGGGGGCGGCGGGAGTTCGCTAAGGGAACCGGCTTCGCTTCCGCCCTCGTCGATTTTCTTGCTGCCGGCCGAAATCGACGAGGAAACCCACTTGAAGAAAGCGGCGATTGACGACGAGTCGGCCGTATCCAGCTTCACGACGTTTTCACCGGCAATGCGTTTGAGGATGCTTTCATCCGCATGTTGCCCGGCGGCGCAGGCGACGACGATTCCCCATTTATAAGCCATGAAAGCGGCAATGCCCGGTTCGACGTTATCCGTCGGCGCTCCGTCGGTCATGATGAAAACGAGCGGTTTCCAATCGCCTTTTTGCTCCGGCGTACTCTTGGCAACTTCCCGGTTGGCGCAATTGACGACTTCCTGCAAGGCGGTTCCGAGCGAGGTGCCGCCGCCGGCGTTCAGACTCGGGGGCTGAAACTGGGCGACCTCGGTAAGGGGGATCACCTGGCTGACTTTGCTTTCAAAAGTAATCACGCTGATGAACGCCGATTCGAGCGCGTACGGGTCTTTTCGCAAAGCGGAGTGCATCATCTGGACGCCGTTTTTCACGGCTTCGATCGGTTCGCCCAACATGGAACCGGAAACATCAAGGAGCAGGTAAACGGGAAGTCTTCGCATTGGACAGCCTCTACTTGTACAAAAAAGGAAAAAAGATCAACCGACTTCAACGCCGTAGGCTTGCGCCATCGCTTCCAAGCCATAATTATAACCTTGGCCGACGGCCCGAAATTTCCACGCGCCGCCATGCCGATAAATTTCACCGAAGATCATGGCCGTACTCGTGCTGGCGTCTTCCGAGAGGTCGAACCGGGCAATCTCCTCGTTGTTTTCATCGTTGACGATCCGAATATAGGCCGAATTGACCATGCCGAAATTCTGACGCCGGGTGTCGTATTCGTGAATGGTCACGGTAAACAGGAGTTTTTGAATCACGTCCGGGACCTTGTCCAGGCGGACCATAATCACTTCATCGTCGCCGCCGCTACCGCCTTCAAGTTCGTCGCCGGTATGCTCGACGCTGCCGCAGGGCGATTTCAACTGATTGTAGAAAACGAAATCATCGTCATTGCGGACTTTGTCGCTTGCCGTCAACATGAAACAGCAGGCATCAAGGTCGAAATCCTCACCCTCGGTTTCGCGGGCCTGCCAACCGAGACCAACCTGGACCGTTTTCAAGCCGGGCACCTGGTCCGACAAAGAAATATTCGCGCCTTTTGATAGCGATACTCCCATGATATCCTTGATAAAAAACGAGTAATGAAATGTGAAAACAAACCCCTGTTTCCCGTCGCTGAAACGGGCACGGACTCCCTCGGGCAAAAGTCGTCACCGAGCGGGATTATACCGGAAACACGATGAAAACGGACATCCGGCCGAGCCTACCTGCCGCACTCACTCGCCCGCAATTCCTGTTAATACAAACATTTACGCGAATCGTTCGAGCGGCAGGCGATTGTGCGCGGGAACAATTTCAGGCCGTTTGCGGTATACACCGTTCGGGTCGCAGGATTTCAACCAAGGCGCCTTTTTGTTCGTGCCCCTTTGGCCACTCCGGGAATGCCGTTCATGTGGGATTACACGTTGACGCCGTAACTTTTCGCCAGCGCGCTCAAGCCACCTTCGAAACCCTGGCCGACGGCGCGAAATTTCCACTCGCCGCCACGCCGGTAGAGTTCGCCAAAGATCATCGCCGTGTTCGTACTGGCGTCTTCCGACAAGTCGAATCGGGCGATCTCTTCATTGTCGCCGTCGTTGACGATGCGAACGGATGCCGAGCTGACCTGGCCGAAATTCTGGCCTCGCGATTCGGCGTCGTGAATCGTGACGACGATCGCGATTTTCGCCACGTCGGTCGGTACGGAGTTGAGCGTGACGCTGATCGTTTCGTCGTCGCCTTCTCCTTCGCCGGTCTGGTTGTCGCCGGTATGTTCGACGCTTCCGCAGGCCGATTTGAGTTGATTGTAAAAAATGAAATCCGCCGACGAACGGACCTTTCCCGCTTCAGACAGGAGAAAGGCCGAAGCGTCCAAATCGAACGCGGCCCCGTCGGTAACACGAACGTCCCAGCCAAGGCCGACTCGAATTTTGTTCAAACCGGGGGATTCTTTGCTCAGGGAAACATTGCCGCCTTTTTGTAGTGAAATTGCCATGTTTGTCGACAGGTATGCTGAAGGCTGTTGAAATTTCCCGAAGCCGACTTTCAAGGAGCCTGCCCACCGGAAACGACACTGCCGAAGGTAAACAGGCGGTGCAACCGGGCTGTGCTTACCAACGACTCAACCGGCTTCGGTATGAAAGATGATGGTGGATGACGAACCGCGACCGACGGGTCACGGTCCGAGTGTTTTCAAACCGTCGATTCTCTCAAACGCCCCATTCCTTGATTTTGGCGAGAAGATCGTCGGACAGCTTGTTCGCTTTCTCTTTCAAAGAAATCAAGAGCATTTTTTCATTGGCGTCGATTTCACCATCGCCTTCCAGCTTTTCGATCAACCAGGCCGCTTCGTCGTCGTCGATCTCACCGGGCGAACTTTCGTCCTTGAGAAGATAATCGCAAATCGCTTCGGCAAAGAGCTTGCCCCAATCGGCGGAATTCGCCTTGCCCTTGACGGCGTCATTAATCGTGAACAAGGCTTCCGCCTCTTCCTTGTCGATTTTGCCGTCGGCATAGAGCCGCCGGCGGAGTTGCGCAACTTCAGCATCGTCGATGACGCCGTCTTCGAGAATCGCTTTCACGACATCGGTTACCGGGGCATTCATGTAGTCAACCATCGTGTTCTCCTTGTGAAAAAAGGGTCGAAAAAAGAGGGTTAGAGAAAGGGCATGAGATTGGGGAGGATGTCTTGGAACGTCCGGCCGTTGGCCGGTTCGCCGATCGCGGCCATTTTCCATTCGCTGTTATGGCGATAAAGTTTCGCCATGATTTGAGCCGTTACCCGCCCGCCGCCACTGAGCGTGTACTTGGCGATCTCTTGATGATTCGAAAGATTGACCAAGCGGCAAAAGGCGTTTTCAATTTGGTCGAAAGTCTGGCCGGTGAAGCTGTTGATCGTAAAAACAAGACTGGCGACGTTGGCCGGAACACGGGAAAGATCGACGTTGATCGTCTCGTCGTCGCCGTCACCGGCTCCCGTTCGGTTGTCTCCGGAATGCCTGACGCTCCCGTCCCTGCTTGTCAGTTGTTGAAACCAAACGACATCGACGATATTTTTGGCGGCGTCGAACATGATACAGGTCGCGTCGAGGTCGATTTCGGGGGTTCTGCCCAAGAAGCCCATGATTCCCTTGGCCTTGACCGGGTCCCAGCCGAGCCCCATCGCGACGCGGGAGAGACCGCCGCCCCCTTCTTTTTCCAAGGAAATCTTCTGTCCTTTAACGAGTGTCAATGCCATAATACCTGCTCCTTTCGGAAAAATTATCCAAGACGAAAACAGACTTTCAAAGAGGCGATGAACATTCATTTACTGCCGGCCGTCCACCGCATCCCCCACGCCGAAAGCCGCGTCAATATCCTGGTGACCATCAAAGAAACGAACCATTTTTTCCACGGAAAACGTATCGCCGACATTCTCAAACAGCGCGATACCGCACATTTTTTTGAGGGATTGAATGCGTCCATTCGCACGACGATATCCTGTGCGCCCGGATATTTATAGACCCGCGAATAAATTTTGACCCGTCGGTCGAGCCGTCCTGATGCGCCGTATGGTGGAAATACAGCACGGCAGGAAATACAGCGCGGCTTCCTTCGGCGCCGCTACGTTCCAATTTTATTTACAGATCAGTAACGGTGACGATCCCTTTTGTTTCCTGCCAATTTGCGACACCCTCATCAATAAACTGCAACTCAACCGGCTTCGGTATCTACGTGTAAACAAGAATACGATTGAATTGGGCGGCCATCCCACCATTGATTCGCATGTTTTCCCCGCCAATTGATCCGTCAGTTCGGTCATCGCCATCCGGTACGATGTAGAGGGCCTTGTCATCGCTGCCGAAAGCATTGCCAAGAGGAAAGCATTGCCAAGAGCCTGAACACACCCTTTTTGGCCATCGCCCCAATTCAATGCAAACTCTCGGCAAAAATACGTTTCCCGTCTAATTTAACGACCTTGGCTGGAAAAAGCAATCATCCGGGGAAACCAAATTCCGCCGAAACCCCATTTTTCTTTTCTCCTCCGGTACAATAGACGTGTTCGCTAACCGTAGCATGGACAAAATAACGAAGGTTTTAACCTCAGATTCGCGTATTTTTCTATCCTACTTTGAAGTTAGCATACTGAAAACGCGATGAAAACGGACATTTGGTGAAGACTGCCTGCTGCACTTACTCGCCTTAACATCTGTTTAGACAAGTGCTTAAACGGATCGTTCGGGCGGCAGGCGATTGTTCGCGGGAAAAAACAGGCCGTAGTTTCAGGCCGTTTACGGTATACAACATCAAGGGAACCCCGTGGCGGCTTTCGGATAACCTTCGAAGCGCCGCTCCGAAGCGCCGGGAACCGCAAAACCTTCGGGCCGGTCGGTCGGAATGTCGGGACCGGGACCGGTGCTGGTAAACGGATCGAATTGGCGCATTTTCGCTCGTTGATCGTCGATGTGGCCCGGATGAAACAAATTCGGCAAAGCGATTGTCTCGCAAATCACACCGGAAGCGCAACCGTTTCCCGTGAGACACGAGACCGGGATCAAAACAAGCAACATGCACACAAGGAACGGATTGTTCAAAATACGCAAAATAGACAAATCTGGATCGATTTTCGGGGTTATACCGGCAACGCGATGAAAACGACCATTTGGTCAAGTCCGCCAGCCGTACTCACTCGCCATAAGATATTCGTAAATATCGTGTTGCACGTTTCATTCGAGCGGCAGGCGATGGTGCGCGGGAGAATTGTCAGGCCGTTTACGGGATCGCTTCAAGGTCCGAATCATAACCGTTTCATTTCCGCGAGGCAAGAGGAAAAAACACGATGGTTGACCGTTGACAGGCGGCGACCGGTAGTCGAAAATGAAGGGGCTTTTGCTCCGTGTGTTCCACCTGTTTCGTAGTCCCAGCAACGGTACGAGTGCCCATGTCTTCGCCGCGTTTTGAACCGGAAGTCGTTCTCTACACGGATGGCGCATGTAGCGGCAATCCCGGCCCCGGCGGTTGGGGGTTCATCCTGCGGCATCCGCATTCCGGCAAGGAACTGGTCCGTAGCGGCGGGGACGAGAACACCACGAACAACCGCATGGAAATGACGGCCGTGATCGAAGGGCTCAAGGCGCTCACGCGGCCGACCCGGGTCGAATTGGTCAGCGACAGCAAATATGTTCTCCAAGGGTTGTCCGAATGGATGCCGAACTGGAAAAAAAACAACTGGCGCCGCAAGGAAAACGGTCGGTGGAAACCGGTGAAAAACGTGGAATTATGGCAGGCGCTCGACGACTTGATCGCCAAACATGAATTCCGTTTCACCCATATCCGGGGACATGCCGGCCACCCGGAAAACGAGCGCTGCGATCGACTTGCGGTCGAGGCAAGCGTCGTCGCACGCAGGGGGTCGCGGTAAGGAATGTCCTTCCTTTTCCCGAAATTCAGTCGATTTTCCACCAGTCACATGCGGTACGGAATCTTTGGCGGCAGTTTCGATCCGATTCATTTCGGGCATTTACTTTTGGCGGAACGCTGCCGTGAACATGCGAAACTCGATCACGTGTTTTTTGTTCCGACGGGTGTTTCGCCGCATCGTCGGGGAAAAAGCGCTCATGCGGCCTCGGCGGCGGATCGGGTCGCCATGCTCGAACGGGCGATCGACGGGTACGGCGATTTTTCGATCAGTCGTTTTGATATCGAGCAAGCCGGTCCCAGTTACACGGTCGCGACATTGAGGCACTTTCATGCGACGCTCATGCCTGAAGCACGCCCTCGCAATAATGATTCGCACGTTTTGCCTGCTTTGCCACCGCCGCCCACATTGTCACCCATTCCGGAATTGTTCCTGATTCTCGGGGCCGACATGGCTCATGATTTGCCGTTTTGGCGGGAACCGGCGGAAATCCTGCGAATGGCATCCCTGCTCACCGCGGCACGACCCGGCGTGGGACCGCCGTCTTTCGAGGCGTTGGCCCCTTTTTGTACGGCGGAAAAACGGGAACAATGCCGTCTCGGAGTCGTTGCGATGCCGCAAATCGACATCTCGTCCACACAGATTCGCCGCCACGTCCGGAAAGGAGAAAGCATTCGTTTTCAAACGCCCCGGAACGTTGAAGAGTACATCCGAAACCATCGTCTTTACACCGGCCCGTAAGCCGACCGGGAACATCGTTCCCGGATCGTGTGGAGAACCGCTCCCTGATGGTCGCGGCTCCGATTTGACGATACTGGAAACGCGATGAAAACGAACACGGGGCCAAGTCCGCCTGCCGCATTTACTCACCTTAACGTCTGTTCAGACAAGTGCTTAAACGTCTCGTTCGAGCGGCAGGCGATTGTTTGTGGGACTGTTCGCGGGAGGATTGTCATGCCGTTTACGGTATATACCCGGAAAAGGCTCAGCCGATCGCCTTGTAAATGCCGGGAACGGCGACGGAACTTTCGTAGAAACCGTCGTCGTCAGGCAGGACCGGCGGTTCCTGCTCGAAGCTGTCGAAACCGTCGACGGGCATGTATTCGCGTCCGTTGTTGACGACGTCGTCCCATTTGAGAACCTGACCGCAGAAGGCGGCTTCGCGGCCGAGCACGGCGGTCATCGTCGCCATCGCACCGTGATAACCGTCGTTCATCGGCAAATCTTCGCGAATCGCCTTGACCTGGCAATCATGTTCCCACTGGTACGGTCCCTTGACCGCCTTCTCGTCGTTTTTCCAGACATCGTTGCCCGAGGCGTCTTTGAGCCAACCGGGCCTGCCGGTCCCGTTCGTTCCGACGGCATGTTCTTCGACCGGGCTCCAGGTGTTCTTGATATGCCGGCACTGGCTGTACATCTTCGAACCGTCCGCGTAGGCGTATTCGACGAAGAAATGATCCCACGCCTGGCCGTGCCGGAAGAAGAGGTCCTTGTTCTTCTGGTACCACTCGTCCCAGGCACCCCGGTCATTCCTGAAGGACGGCGCTTCCCGCATCGCGCTTTCCGGGCCGGCTTTGAAGGTCCGACCGCCCATGGCGTTCGCTTCGACCGGGTGCGCCATCTTGTCGCCCTTGCCGTGGATCCAGTTGCCGATATCGAGATTGTGAACATGTTGTTCGCAGATGTTGTCGCCGCAGAGCCAGACGAAATGATACCAGTTTCGCATCTGGTAATCCATTTCCCCTTCGCCCGGGTTGCGCTTGTTGCACCAGATGCCGCCGCCGTTCCAGTAGACCCGGCTGTAGGAAATGTCGCCGATTTTTCCGTCGGCGATCGCCTTGATCCAGTTGTAGTAATGGGGTTCGTACCGGCGCTGAAGACCGACGCACACCTTGAGATTCTTCTCGTCGGC
>DOMV01000451.1:7877-10723 GCA_003509805.1 Planctomycetaceae bacterium | reverse complement strand
CACCAATGGATATCGGGACCGTCGTCGGACTCATTCTGGGGAGCGCGTTGATGATGATGTCGCTCATACTCGGCGGCAGTTCGCTCATGCAATTCGTGGATTATCCGTCCATCCTCGTCGTGTTCGGCGGGGCCGCCGCCTCGTTGATGATCTCCCGCCCGTTGTCGTTGGTGCTGAAATTCTTCAACATCGTCAAGATCACGTTTTTCAACAAACCGGTTGACATCAAAACGACAATCGCCCAGATCGTGTCGCTTTCGGAAACGGCACGCCGCGAAGGGCTCCTCTCGCTGGAAAACCGGATGGAGGAAATCGACAACCCGCAGATGAAACTCGGAATCCGCATGGCCGTCGACGGCATGAGCACGGACATCGTCGAGAATATTTTGCGCACCGAATTGGAAGCGGTCGCGGGCCGGCACGAAACGAACAAGGGTCTCATCAGCGGGGCGGGAACCTATTGCCCGGCGTTCGGGATGATCGGGACGCTCATGGGCCTCGTGATGATGCTAGCCGACCTTGACCCGGCCACGATCGGTCAGGGGATGGCCGTCGCCTTGCTGACGACGCTCTACGGGGCGGTCGCGGCCAACCTGATTCTGCTCCCGATGGCCGACAAACTGTCGGGATTGACGGAAGACGAATTGATGAACATGGAAATCATCATCCGGGGCGTCGTATCGATCCAGGCCGGCGAAAACCCTCGCGTCATCAAACAAAAGCTCGAAACGTTCCTCCCGCCGGCCGAACGAACGGTGGAAGAGGAACAAGCCGCGTAGAAAAAAAACGGCTCAACGTTGAAGTATTGTTGCCATGCCCAAACCAAAATGTCCGGCCGGCGTTCCCGAGTGGGTGCTGACCTACGGCGACATGATGTCGCTGTTGCTCTGCTTCTTCATCATGCTTTACGCGATCAGTACGCTCGAAATCGTGAAAGCGCAGGCGGTTTCCGAATCGTTGAGCAAGGCGTTCGGCGGCGGCCGCAAGACGGGCCAGAATTTTCAAAGCCGGACCCAGCAGGCCCGTTCGCGTCAGCAGCAAACGACGCTGGGGGGGCAAAAAATCCCGGCCCCCGTCGGGGACCACGACCGGGTGATGAACATCCGGGACATGGCCGAGCAGGTCCGGGGCGGCGTGATCATGTTCGATTACAACGGCGACGAACTTACGGACCGGGCGAAACAGGATTTGGACCTGCTTGTCCAGCAGTTGATGGGAGCCCCGTATAAAATCGAAATCAGGGGGCACGCCGCCGTGAACGAGCAGTCGATCTATCCCCGGTACTGGGATCTCTCCTATACCCGGGCGATGACGGTCAAAGACTACCTGGTTTCGAAAGGTATTCCCGAACGTTTTTTCCGGATCAGCGCCACCGGACCGTATGAGCCGATCGGGAGCGGCAGCCTCGCACCGGATGCCGATCCGCGCGCCGCTTCCTCGCTGGTCGAGGTCATGCAACTCCTCGATACGGTCCGGGATTACGACGGCAGCAAAGCGGACCGGCAAAACACGTTCATGGACCAGTTGCCGTTATGATGAAAGCCGGAGGAACTTCCTTCGTGCCGTTCTCCCGTCACTGCGCTACCGCTCCGTTCCGGGCTTTCATGTCGGGAAGTCGCCGACAAAATGTTGACACACCTTGGCTCGAACAGACCGTCTTCGAGTTGCTGACTTGTTCCATAACCGTCACGGCGGCGAAATACGGCAGTGAAATACGGGTATGAAGAAAGAAAACATGATGGAGTCCACGGACGTTATACCTATGGACGGTACACCCAAAGGGTTTCGGCTGCATCGGGCCTTGTTCGGGCGTAGAAACGCTGGCAAATCCTCCTCATCGACACGGCCGGGATCGACGATGTCGGGACGCTCGGCCGGCAAGCGATTGTTCGCGGGAGGAGGATCGTGCCGTCTGAAGTATACCCTTCATCTTTGTGGCAGAGAATGCACAATTGCTCCTTCGGTTGTTTCAGCAATCCGGGACCGGGAACGGTGGAACCGTGAATGGTGTGGCAACTCACGCAGTCGGCGAATGTTTCCGCCGAATGTCCGTGTTTTTTTTCGAACTCCGCTTCAGGATGACATTGCAGGCAGGCGTTTTTATCGTGAAGGGCGGTTATTTCGTTCTGTTGTGCGAGAAATTCCCGTTTTTGCGTGTGGATGTCCGTACGTTCTTTCAACCGGTGGCAATCGCAACAGGACTCTTGATGATCCAATCCCGGATGAAATCGCGCAAGGAACCCGTTTCCTGGAACGGCCGTATGCGCCGGGGATTCTCCACGCACAAAGAAAACGCACTGTTTTCCCGCGGTCCGGATTTCATGCTTTCCCGGCGTAAGGTCGACGGCGGCGAACCAGAGATTTTTGCCGTAAAGGGCATTCCATAGAACCGGCCGGTCGTCGATTTCAAGAAAAGGATAAATCGGCGGCTCTTCCGGCGGACTCGTTCGTTGCGGATCGAAAAAAGGGGACCAGGTACAAATGACGACGACCGGTTTGCCATGTTCCAGGACCATGTGGTCCCGTGGGCAAAGAATCGTAAATTCGGCGGCAATCTCTTCCGCCGGCCGCGGCTGCGGAAATTTCCACGCATCGTCCTGTGTCGGATCGAGTTGCGGAAACGCAGGTTCGCGGCGCAGCGGATAACCGAGATAATCGAGGGTCGTTTCCACGAGCACGAACCCGATCACTCCCAAAACGGCGACCATCGCGACAGCGGACAACGCCGTTGCGAAATAACGTGTCAGCGGAGCGTCGCCGATCGTGTCACCGGGATTGAAAAGATTGTTGAAGTCGTTCATATACCATAAACGGCCTGAAACCACGGCATGTTTTTTCCCGCGCAC
>DOMV01000451.1:915-7828 GCA_003509805.1 Planctomycetaceae bacterium | reverse complement strand
TTTCATCGCGTTTCCAGTATACGACGAAAAAATGAACGTCGTGACCACCGGTTTTTCGGTAATGACCTTCCAACGAAAAATCAACGGTCCTCGACCATCTTTTTCAAAACGGGATGGACCGAGGAAGCCCAGATCTTATATCCTTCGGTATTCGGATGGAGTGCATCGGGCATGATTTCGTTCGGGAGATTGCCGTCCGCGTCGAGAAACTTCGCGTTGACGCTCATTCGTTCGACGTTTTTCCTGTCCTTGAGCAATTCGGTCAGGTAAGAATTGATTTCATCGACCTTTTTTCGCATATCGTCGCTCGCTTTCGCGCTTCTTGGAAAAACATCGAGAACCAAGACGGGCGTTTCCGGATAATACCCCTCCAGTTTTTCGACGATCGCCTGGATCCCCTCGGCGGTCTCTTTCGCATTGCTCGAACCGTGGCCGACATTGTTCGTCCCGATCATCAACATGATCGCTTTCGGTTTCACGGCCGACATCGGACCATTGTCGAATCGCCACAAAACATGTTCCGTCCGGTCGCCGCTGAAACCCATGTTGATCGTTCTCCAATCACCGAACGCCTCCTTCCAGGTATCTTTTTGACCGTCCCAGCCGTGCGTGATCGAATCGCCGATAATCAGCACTTCGGCGTCTTGGTTCAAAAGATCATGAACGTTCTTCTCGAAACGCTTCTTCCACCAGTCTTCTCCAAGCCGATGGGCGGGCGTCAGTGCAATACTTTTACCGGTCCGCTCTTGCGCAGTCGCCGGATTCGACATCCCAGCGCAAAGGAACATGATCGCGGCAAGTGTCGTCAATCTCTTCGTCATCATAATATTCTCCGTGTGTTGTGTGGTGCATCCGCCTGCCGTCATCGGGCCTTTCCGAATCGACGCGACGGAACGATCCGTCGATTATGTTCGATTCGATATGCGCAGACAAGGGTACGCGGAAATTTTCCTGGAGCCGGCGACGGACGCCCCGGACCATCAGCGACAAACCGGCTCGTTCGCGCACTATGCGAAGAAGCCGGTTTTGCGTCGTATATCGTAAACGGCATAATAATCCTCTCGCGCACAGTCCCGCGCACAATCGCCTGCCGCNNCGAGTGCGGCAGGCGGACTTGACGAAATGTTCGTTTTCATCGCGTTTCCAGTATGCATTCATTTCGCGAAGGCGTTGCACCGCGAACCCGGTCGTACCGCGGCTAAATTCAGGGAGTCGCAACGCCAAACAAACATCTCAATAGGTCAAGAGACATTTGACGAGACCGCCGCTTTTCGCCGCTTCCAAAGCCTCCTCGATCCGATCGAAAGAAAATCGGTGCGTTACGAAATCACTCGCCCTGAGTTTTCCTTCGCGAATCCATCGGCAGAGCGGCTCCTGAGCCGCTCTTTCACGGGCTCGCGTGGGCCATTGATGTACGAAGATATTGAAATTGTATGGCCCGAGCGATTTGGCGACCGGGATCGTATCGTTCGCCAATACGCCGTAAATGCACATCGATCCGCCCATTTTGAGCAACGGGAGCGCCATGTTGACGATCGCCTCGTTGCCGACCGCGTCAATCACGGCGTCAAGCGGGTCGCGGTCTTTCCGCAGCGCAGGAACCTCTTCCGGCACGAAAACCCGGTCGGCCCCCATCGCGAGTATTTTCTCATGCCGGGAACGGTTCGGCTCGACGACGCCGACCCATTTCATCCCGAGAAGTTTGCAGAACGACGTGAAACTCAATCCGACGGGACCGGCCCCGAAAATCAGGATTTCATTACCGGGTTCGAGGTGAAAATCACCGATGCCGCCGTACACTTCCCGCCAGGTGCAAAGCAACGCGGCTTCTTCGAACGGAATATCCTTTTCGACGACCGTTTGGATTTCACAGGATTCGAACCAACCGTGTTCCGCGTCGGCGACGCCGTCGGCCACCATTGCGTCGTGATCGTGTACGACGACGTATTCGCAAAATCCCCCCCAACCCCCGTGAAAATCAGTACGCCCGAATTCTCCGAGCAGACCGCCTAAAACATGATCGCCGACTTTGTAATTACGGACCCGCGATCCCAATTCCTCGGCAACGGCGACCCCTTCGTGTCCCAAGACCAACGGATAGTGGTCGATTCCGGGAAAATGTCCCTCGATCAACTTTCGATCCGTTGCGTTACACAGGGCGGCGACCTTGTTTCTGGCCAGGATTTGATACGGTCCCGCCTTCGGCTTCGCGACGTCGAGAATTTCAATCCGATTCGGTGCTGTTACGACGATTGCTTTCATAATGACATGCTGAAAACGGTTGGAATTTCCCTCAATCGGGCGCGAACCGCACAGGCGGGTGCGCGGCGGACGGACGAAGGGTTCCCGGCGCTTCGCCCGGTCGCTTTCAAAGGAAGCAACGGAAACAGAAAACGCACCCGGCCCCGGTATGAAAAATTTGCCGGCGTATCAGCGAGGAAGTGTTCCGAACGAATTGAAGCCAAGGGGCGGATCAACCGGGTTCGTCGGCGCACCTTGTTGAACGGAACCGCCTTGATTCTGCGCGGCGCTTTGTTGGACCGCGTCGTTCCCGGATTCTTTTTCCTTCGCGATCGCATCGTAAATCTCGCGGCGATGAACCGAAATGTGGGGAGGAGCCTGGATACCCAAACGGACGCGATCTCCCCGAACATCGACGACCGTAACGACGACATCATCACCGATGATGATACTTTCGTCCCGATATCTCGATAAGACAAGCATGGGATGTCTCCTGGTTCAAGTCAGAAATGATATTTTTTGGTGTATACGCGGTTTATTGATTTTCAACCCGAAGACCAATAATCCCTTCGCTGCTCTCCTCATCGACTGAACCCCTCGTGGCTGTTTAGCTAAAATGAAAAAAATGCAGGCGATAAGAAAGGTGGGTTGCAACAAAAAAAGAGGTCGCACGTTTCGTATCGATCCAATCGCCCACTTTGTCTTCCGTGGCCGCACTTGAAAGTGATGAGGGAAGCGATTGTAACGGAGGAAGGGGGATTGCCCGTATCTCATTCAACAGGTATAATACTCGCAACGTTTGTTCGGATAAACGGTTTTAGCCGGGTGGTATCGAACCGGACGGTGTCGAAGGCGGCTGAAATTTCCCGTTGACGCTTTCCGGAAGTCGGGTGCGCGTCGCGTAGGCGTCGATGTATCCGACTGGCCGCCACGGCTTCGGCATTAAAAATATACTGGTGAAACCGATGGAATGCACAAGAACCTCTTTTCAATCCCGCCCTTCTCCACGGAGGGTCGCGGTTCTTGGATCCAGCGGCAGCATCGGGCGCAATGCGTTGGAAGTGATTGCCGATTCGGAAGGCCGGTTGGAAGCGGTCATGCTTTCCGTTCATTCCAGCACCGATAAACTGGCCGAGCAAATTCGTCAATTGGCCGTCCGCGGCGTTGCCGAACGGTTGCAGGGACGGGATGACGATTCGACGAAATTACCTCAGGCTGTCATTATTACCGATCCGACGGCTGATCGGACGCCGCTTGAGGATCTCCCTCAGGGGATCGAAATCCTTTTCGGTCAGGAGGCGCTCTGCGAATATGTTCGCCGCGAGGAAGTGGACATCGTTCTTTCGGCAATCGTTGGAAGTGCCGGCCTAAAAAGCACTTGGGCGGCCCTTGATGCGGGAAAAACCGTCGCGCTCGCCAACAAGGAGAGTCTCGTCATGGGCGGTTCGCTGGTGACGGAACTCGCCCGACGGCGCGGTGGCTTCATCATTCCGGTCGATAGTGAACACAGCGCCGTCTTTCAATGCCTCCGCGCAAGGGAAATGGACCCGTTTCCCAACAGGTCGCCCGCGTCGGATAAACCGGCCTCCGGGTCGGTCTTGCCGGACCACCATCCCGAAAAACACGCTTTTCCGGCGGGTTCCGTTGCTTCGAGCGTCGAAAGAATCATTCTCACGGCAAGCGGCGGTCCTTTTCGAACCTGGCCGCAAGATTATCTGGCTAACGTGACGGTCAAGGATGCCCTTGCGCACCCCACTTGGAATATGGGGAAAAAGGTTACGATCGATTCCGCGACGCTGATGAACAAAGCACTGGAGATCATCGAGGCGCGATGGCTGTTCGAAATTCCCGTCGCCAGGATTGGTGTCCTGATTCATCCCCAGTCGATCGTTCATTCCCTGGTCGAGTTCATCGACGGGAGCGTCGTTGCCCAGATGAGTCCGCCGGATATGCGGCTGCCGATTCAATTGGCGCTGAATTATCCCTACCGGTATGACGGCCCGGCGGCGCGTTTCGATTGGCAGAAACAACATACGCTGGAATTTTTTCCGCCCGATTTCGAACGTTTTCCGGCGTTGGCGCTCGGCTTGGAAGTCGCGGAGGTGGGGGGGACGGCCGGCGCCGTTTTCAATGCCGTCAATGAAGTCGCCGTCGAAGCGTTTTTGCATAACCGTTTGCCGTTCCGACACATTACGACCTTGTGCCGCCAGATATTGAAGCACCACGAATATGAACAGAAGCCGACATTGGAGCGATTGTTCGAGATGGACCGCTGGGCTCGCGAAGAGACATTGCGATGGATCAACCAGTAGTCGGTCGCAACCGGAATCACCTTCCCTCATCGTCTTCAATCGTTTTGTCATTCCTACGGAGAACTAGAGCATAATGGAAATAGTGACCTCTATCGGCCAAATCACCTGGGGCGTCGTCCTGGTCCTTCTCGGTTTCAACGCATTGATCGTCGTCCATGAATTCGGGCATTTCGTCGTCGCACGCTGGTGCGGAGTCCGTTGCGACAAATTCTATATCTGGTTCGATGCGTTCGGATTCCGGTTTTTTCGTTTCCAATGGGGGGAAACGGAATACGGGCTCGGTTGGCTCCCGCTCGGCGGGTACGTGAAAATGTACGGTCAGGAAGACAATCCCGGCGAGGTGCGTGCGGAAATGGGACGGGCAAAACTCGCCGTCGCCGATCCCGAGCCTTTCCCGGGGCCAGAAACACTCTCCGACGACGTCGCGCAACCGGGAAAAACGCGCTACGCACCGAACAGTTACTTGGGCAAGACGGTTCTACAACGGATGACGATTATCGTCGCCGGCGTCGTGATGAACTTGATTTTCGCTTTTGTTTTCGCCACGGCGGCCTATATGGTCGGCGTGGAAGAGGCTGCCCCGGTTATCGGCGACGTCGTTCCCGGATCGCCCGCCTGGCAGGCGGGTCTTCGCGGCGGCGACGAATTCGTCATGGTCAACGGCAACCAGGCCAGAACGTTCAGCGACCTGATCCCCAATCTGATCGCTGCCGGTTTCGTCGATCTCCAAATCCGGCGCGAAGGGATTCCCGAGCTTCTCGAAGTCCATGTGCCGGGCTGGAAAAAAAACAACGATCTCCAGAAGACGGTCGGTATTCGAAACGAGGGAACCGCGAAACTCACTCCTGTCAAGGAAATTCCGGATCAAATCAAGAATCCCGAGGCAAAGGATCATGTCGCGCTTTATCCCGGGATGTTCTGGAATGCGATGAAAGCGTTTCCGGAAGGCTGTGAAATCAAAAAAATCGACGACGTTCCGGTTCTTTCGGGGACGGAGCTGACCCGGGAATTGTACCGGAAAATCGACAGACCGATTACATTGACCTTGCAGGCTTCCGAAGGGGCGGGCGACGCCGTGGAATCGGTCGTTTTGCTGCCGATCCCGATGAAAACGCTCCGTGCCGTCGCGGGGAAAACGGGAGAAAATGCCGGCCCGGAATCCGCGACACCCGAGTTCGCGATGGGCGAAATTACGGCGCTGATGGATGATTGCGAAGCGAAAAAACTGGGCATCGAGCCGGGCGATGTTCTCCTTTCCGTCGACGGCCGGCGGGCCGATCCGCTGCGGTTGCCCTATGAAATGAGGCTCAAGGCGAATGCCGCGCGACTGGAAACTACAACCCCTGAGACAGCGACGACGGAGACGATGACGGCAGGGTCAACGACGGTCAAGTTGCTCGTGCGTAAAAAAGACGGTTCCGAAAAAACCTTCGATGTCCCGCTCCTCCAGGACGCGGTCGGCGCGGAAGTCGTTAATCCACAGGATGATATCGCTTGTTCGCAACTCGGAATCGCCTACAGGATCGCCGGCCTTTTGAAGAAGGACGGAACGGTCGGACAGGTTTCCGCATTGACGTTGGTTCAGCCGAGATTGCCGAAATTGATGCCTTATGTCGGCACATCCTTCTGTTCGCTTGGCGGCGACGATGAAAAACAGGATGTCGAGTACATCGATCTTGGAACCAAGGTCGATTTGCCCTTCCTCCTACTTTATGCCTTGCAATCCCCGCAGTTGGAAGAGGGAACGTCGGTCCGCTTGGTCGTTGACGGCAAACCGGAGGAATTCGAACTGGCAAACGCGCCCGCCTGGTTCGGCGCCAACCGAAATCTGGATCACGTCCTCAAAAAGAAAATGGTGTTGATTCAAGCGACCGGCTGGGAAGCCTGTACCCTGGGCTTCGAAAAAACGGTTGACAGCACGTTGCTCGTCTATTCGGTCCTGCACGGCCTCGTCAATGGCAGCGTCAGTGCAAAAGGGATGGGCGGTCCCGTATTGATCCTCGGTCTCGCGTACCGGATCGCCTTCATGGGGGCCGCGGCCTATCTGATGTTTTTGTGCATCATCAGCGCCAATCTTGCCGTCATGAACATCCTGCCGATTCCGATGCTGGACGGCGGACATTTGATGTTTCTGGCTTATGAAGGTCTTACCGGGCGTGAGCCGAATCCGGTCGTCTTCGAAATTCTTTGCTGGCTCGGGCTTTTCTTGATACTCTCCCTCATGGTCTGGGTTTGCCTGCTCGATTTTTCGCTCATCAAAAGAATGTAGACCTTGAGATATACGGAAAGCCTTTGAAATTTCCCGAAGCCGACGATTCGGGCGCCTGCCCGTCGGAAGCAACACTGCTCGGAGAGTAAAC
>DOMV01000451.1:0-797 GCA_003509805.1 Planctomycetaceae bacterium | reverse complement strand
CCCTCCCGCGTTTCCCGCCATGAACGCCCCCTTACGCAAGCAAATATATCTCTTGTTGATCGCGATCTCGGCGGGCCTGATGCTGGGACGCATCATCGCCGTCGACCGCGTCGATGTTCACGAGTTGGAGCGGAATCGCTTGGAACGGATTTCGAGGCAACTCACGGAAAAACGGGACCGCCTCGAACGGGAACACCGCGATCCGGCAGCGATCGATGCCGAAATGATCAAAACGGAGGCCGATTTGCGGCGCAACGCGGCGCTTTCCAGCCCGATGTTCTGCGCCAACGACCGCAGCCGCTGGTGTACGATCCGCGCCCTTGTCGAACCGGACAAACGGGTGGTTCGCGCAAAAAGGCTCGTTGACGACCTCGCTCCGGGAGCTTCAGCGCCGGAACCGGAATATGAAACCGTCTGGTTCGCGATCGACAAGGTCCAGAACGAAAAAGGTTGGAACACGATCGACATGGTCAAACACCCGCTTCCGGACGACCCGGACGGTCCCGGATACCTTTATTCGAGCAAGCCACCCCTGCTGGTCGTTCTCATGGCGATTCCTTATGCCGTCATGTACCACGGGAGCGGCGGCCTGATATCTCTCGGCAACGATCCTTATGTCGCCGTCCGGACGACCCTCGTCATTATCAACCTGATTCCGATCCTGTTTTCCTGGGGAATTCTCTCACGCCTGATCGAACGGTACGGTACGACCGATTGGGGTCGCATTTTCACCATGGGCGTCGTCTGTTTCGGGACATTTCTCTCGACGTTCGTCGTGACGCTGAACAATCATCTTC
>DOMV01000067.1:6562-22836 GCA_003509805.1 Planctomycetaceae bacterium | reverse complement strand
CGCGGCGGGGACGACGCTGAAATCGCTTCCTCGGCAACCGACGCGGCGGCAAGCGCGAGGTTGATCAACGTCGCCTGGACGGCGGACGAGATGGAGGGGGGGATATGGCATACCCGTGACAAATTCGGCCGCGAGAAAAAACGTTTTGTTTTCGGGAAGTCCGACGCGAAACCGGTCGTCGGCGATTTCAACGGAGACGGAATCGCCGATATCGGCATCTATGTCGACGGAAACTGGTACATCGATATCAACGGGAACGGCGTCTGGGATGCCGAGGACATCTGGTGCGAACTCGGCTCGGCGAGCGACCAACCGTTGGTCGGCGACTGGGACGGCGACGGGAAAACGGACATCGGGATTTTCGGACCGCAATGGAGCGGCGACGAAAGGGCGATCAAGCGCGATCCCGGCCTGCCGGGCGATTTGAACACCTTGTCGATGGAACGCCCGAAGAACGTTCCGCCGTCGGAAATCGACGCCCCGGCCGGCACGCGAACGGTCAGGCATTCGTCGCGGGGCGATGTCCGGTACGACGTGATCGACCACGTCTTCCAGTACGGCGGTGAAGGAGACGTCGCCGTTTCGGGCGACTTCAACGGCGACGGGATTACCGAGATCGGCGTGTATCGCAACGGGAACTGGTATATCGATTACAACGGTGACGGCCGTTGGAACGAAGGCGATATCGAGGTCCGCGGGGAAGTGATCGAAGGGGCGGTTCCCGTGGTCGGCGATTGGAACGGCGACGGCATCGACCGAATCGGCTTGTTCGTGAACGGGAAATGGCATCTCGACACGACCGGCGATCACGCGCACGACACGGTCGTCGAGTTCGGCCGGGCCGGGGACATTCCGACGGTCGGTGATTGGAGCGGCAGCGGAATCGTCGAACTCGGCGTTTACCGGCCGTACCACGGCGAACCGCTTTTGACGCAGGATACGGGCGCGGAGGCCGGCGCCTTCGAAGGCGAAACAGCCCAGCCGTCGCCGCAAGTCGCCCTCCGGTTCGGCGTGGATGTGGAGGAACGCGTGCAGGACGGCGCGACGTTGCAGGGAACCCTGCCGGAACACCTGATGAACCGGCCGGAACGCACGATAACCACGCCGTACACGAGTTTGCCGCTTGAAGACCGGCTGTGATGTGGTTGGCCGGGTAACAAAACTTCCGGGACACGGTTCCCGGATTGTGAAGAATTTTCGGCTCGCGCAGCCCTGTTATACCGTAAACGGCATGATATACTGAAGGCNNGACGGGCGGTAGGCTCCCGGCTACGCGGTTACCGATGCAAATAGGGTCCCGGAGGGGTAAACTGGCGGAACAAACGGGCTGTGTTTACCAACGACTCAACCGGCTTCGGTATAATATCCCGTAAACGGCCTGATAATTCTCCCTCGCACCATTCCGCGCACAATCGCCAGCCGCTCGAACGAGCCGTTTACGGCATGATACAAACGGCCGTCAAGGGCGAGTGCGGCGGACTTGACCAAAGGTTCATTTTCATCGCGTTTCCAGTATGCCTTACGGGCGCGGCCCTGATTTGCCCAGCCCTTTTTTCAGCGATTGGCGAATCATATTGAGCAGGCGTTGCGGATTGATCGGTTTGACACAATAGGCGTCCATCCCGGCCTGGAGACAACGCTCTTCGTCTCCCTTGGTGGCATTGGCGGTGAGGGCGATGATCGGGAGTCGTTCGGGATATCCTTCCGGGAGCGTCTCGCGGCGTTTTTCCAGGTCGCGGATGAACCGGGTCGCTTCGAAACCGTCCATTTCCGGCATTTGGCAGTCCATCAGGACGACATCGTAACGGCTGTTCCGGACGGCTTCGCAGGCTTCGGCGCCGTCGGGAACGATGTCGAAAGTCAAGCCGGCGTTGAGGAGGATTTCCCGGACGACGATCTGGTTGATTTTATTATCTTCGGCAACCAGGACGTGAATTCCGGAAAACTCGGCGGAAACAGGCGCATTCCTCCCTTCCCGTCGGGCATCCCGTGGGGGTGTCGTACGCACGAAAGATTCCCACTGCCGTCGGAATTCCGGGTTGGAATCGTTTCGGGCCAGGATTTCGACGATGGCGTTGAAGAGCGAGGAACTGTAGACCGGCTTGTTGAGGCGTCGCGCGTTTTCCATGGCCGCGCTCACTTTTTCCTCCGCGCTCTCGGCAAGCGATTGGAGGTAGATGACCGGCGTGGAACCGATCGTGTCGGCACGATGCACTTCATCGATCAGTTCGATCCCGCCGGCATCCTCCAGCGTGCTGTCGATGATGGCCAGTTGGAACGGATTGCCTTCTTTTGCGGCTTTCTCGAACGCTTTGGCCGCATCCTTTTTCGTGGAAAAGGCGACCGCATTCATCCCCCAGGCGCGGAGCTGTTCGAAAAGCGATTGCCGCAACACGTCGTTTTCATCGACGACGATCGCGGTTTGGCCCGAGAGGTCCAGGGTTCCGTGAAAGGTTTTCGAGGCGGTCCGGGGCGGATGGTATTCCTTCTCAAACGGGATGTCGATATGGAAGACGGAACCCGTTCCCTCGTCGCTTTCGACCGAGATCCGCCCGTCCATCAAATGAATCAACTGCTGCGAAATCGCCAATCCGAGTCCCGTGCCGCCGAAGCGGCGCGAAGAGGAGGCGTCGACCTGCGAAAACGCCTTGAACAGCCGGTCCATCCTTCCCGCCGGGATGCCGATTCCCGTATCGGAAATGGCGTAATGGACGAAGACGCGGTCGTCGCCGGGCGGGGAAGGGCGGAGCACGGCGTCGATACGCACACCGCCGTGTTCCGTGAATTTGACGGCATTACCGACAAGGTTGACGAGAACCTGCCGGAGCCGTTCGCCGTCCCCTCGAACGTACCGGGGAAGATCGGCGGCGCAGAAGCCGCACAATTCGAGTCCTTTGGCGGCGGCCCGGGCGGAAAGGATGCCGAGAACCGATTCCGAGACTTCGTGCAGGTCGAACGTGTTCACGTCGATTTCCAACTTGCCCGCCTCGATTTTCGAGAAATCGAGAATATCGTTAATCAGGAAAAGGAGCGAACGTCCCGAGGCGCAAATCAATCGGACGTATTCCAGTTGTTTCGGCGTCAACGACGTCTGGAGCAGGAGGTCGGAGATGCCGATGACGCCGTTGAGGGGCGTTCGGATTTCATGGCTCATCGTCGCGAGAAAATTGCTTTTCGTCTTGCTGGCCGTCTCGGCCTGTTTGGCGAGTTCCTTCGCGTTTTCCGTGGTCCGTTCGAGATCGGTGTTGGTTTCGGCCAATTCGGCAAGCGTCGAGTGCAATTCGGCAATCGCGTTTTTTTCCACCGTGACGTCATTGCTCGTTCCGCGGACGCCCAACAGTTTTCCCTCCTCGTCGAGAATCAACTTTGCCGATGCGCGGAGCCAGGAATAATAGCCGTCGCGGTGACGACCGCGGTATTCGATCCCGTTGGCCAACCGCGAACCGTCGATCAGCAAACGTTCCATTTCCGCCTGGATCATGGGCCGGTATTCCGGGAGAACGTACTCGAAAATGGAGCGGCCGATGAAGTCCTTGGGATCGTATCCGGACATTTCGTGAAAGCGATCCGAGAGATAGGTGAAACGATAGTCCCGGTCGAACTCCCAGAGCAATTCGCCCGTGGCTTCGACGGTATCCCGGAACCGCTCTTCCGAAAGCCGGAGATCGTCGACGATTTTCCGGCGGTGAATCGCCGTCGCGATCAACAGCCCGGCGTTACGGAGAATACCCTCCTCCGGTTGCGACCAGACCCGTTCGGCGTGGCAGTCGTCGAAACCGATGAATCCCCAGAACGTGCCGTGAAACATGACAGGCGCGACAAGGATCGAGATGATTCCCTGGGGAGAAAGCTGCTTCTGTTCTTCCGGGGACAGATTGCGGACGAGATTGTTGACGCAACGCCCCGAGGAGAGTGTTTCTTTCCAGAGCGGAATCGTTTCTTCGACGCAAATGGCGGTCGTGATTTCAAGGCCCTGTTGGGGGGGGGCGCCCTCGGACCATTCGTACAGTTGCGTCGCGTAAAGCCGCTTGTCCTCGCCGGCGTGAACGTTCCAGATGTAGACCCGGTCGACCCGGGCGGCGTTCCCTAACAGGTCGAGGACCTGCCAAACCGTGTGATGGAAATCCTCCTGGTCGCCGGAGAGCAGCACCTGGGCCGCCTTGTTCGACGCGGTCAGGAGCCGTTCCTGGCGGCGCAAGGCGTTTTCGGCAAGGCGTCGCGACGAGACTTCGTTGAAAAAAATGAGGTTTTCCCCCTCGTGAATCCTGACGCCCGACATTTCGACGTAACGCTCCTGACCCGTATCGGTGTAGACCTCGACCTCCGTGGGCGGAAGCAACCCGGCTTGCCGAACCTGACGGAGGAGGTCGCAGAGGATGGCGCGTACTTCCTCGGGCTGCTTTTCCCCCAACGTATACCGGTCGCCTTTCTCAACGGTACGTCCCAAAATGCGGCAAATGGTCGGATTGACATCCTGATAAATCCCGGCGTCGTCAATGACGGCAACGCCGTAAGGAGCGTTTTCGAAATAAATTTTCAAACGTTCTTCGCTCGCCTTGACCGCTTCGGAAGCGAGATGTCGTTCCGTGATGGTACGGGAAATGCCGAGGATGCCCGGCGTACCGTTTTCATCGAAGTGGAACGGGATTTTAATGGATTCATACAACCCCGTCCGGCCGTCCAAATAACGCACCCATTCTTCGAAGACCTGTATTTTACCCGCCTTGCGAACCTCGTCGTCGTTGAGGCGGTATGATTCGGCGACTTCCCTGGAAAAAACCGAAAAATCGTCATGGCCGAGAATTTGATCGGCCGGTTTGTCGACTTTTTTGACATGGGCCGGGTTGACCAACACGTACTTTCCCGCGGCATCCTTGAGGTAGACGGCGTCCGGAAGCGACTGGAAAATCTTGTCCAACAACGTGTTACCATCATTATTCCGATGCGTGTCGTCATGATGCGACGATGGAACGGATCGTTCCGTCTCGTTTTTTTTCGGCTCAGGAAAAACAGATGTCATGATACTTTGTCGCTTGCGGACGCTTGCGGAAAAGATAAGGATAGCCACCCGGGAAAACAACCATTTTATCATCTCCCCCGTATCGCGGCGACGCCTCCGGTGGTATAATCACGGAATATTGTAGAAATCGCTTCCCGCGAACACCGTGTATTACGCCGGTTCCGGTACAATCGTCCGGTTTATTCCGGTTTTCCTCTTCTCCCCTCCCATTTCGACCGAAGCCGATTGAGTTTTCCGTTCAATCCGCCTGTTTGCCCCCAGCCGGTTTTGTTTCCCTCCAATGGACAAGGCTCCCGAAATCGACGGCTTCGGAAAGAATTTCGTCGTATACCGCAAACGGCCTGAAATCGTTCCCGCGAACAATCGCTTGTCGCTCGAACGCAACGTGCAACAGGATACTTACAAAGGTTTTATAGCAAGTGAGTGCGACAAGCAGCCTGGACTAAACAACCTGGACCAAACAACCAATTTCACCGCGTTTCCTGTATACTTCAACCGCTTTCAGCATCAAAGGAAAGGATAATGATCATGGACACACATGAATTGATCCAAAGCCTCCAGGAACAAAACGATCATAAAATCGTGATGTTGGTTGCCGACGGACTTGGTGGACTTCCGATGAAACCGGGCGGGCTGACGGAACTGGAGGTGGCGAAAACCCCGAATTTGGATGAATTGGCGAAAATAGGCGTTTCGGGCATGTCAATTCCGATCAAACCCGGTATCACCCCGGGAAGCGGGCCGGGGCATCTGGGGCTTTTCGGATACGAACCGTTGAAATTCATCATCGGGCGCGGGGCGCTTGAAGCGGCGGGAATCGGTTTCGCCCTCGGCCCGGACGACGTCGCGGTCCGGTGCAACTTCTGTACGGTCGATGACGCCGGCAATATCACCGACCGCCGTGCCGGCCGTATTCCCTCCGAGGAAAGCGCCGAAGTGGTCAACATCCTGAAAAACATCAACATCGACGGCGTCGAACTGTTCGTCGAACCGGTCAAGGAACACCGTTTCGTCGTCGTTTTTCGCGCGAAAGGACTTGCCGATAACGTCGCGGATACCGATCCGCAACGGACCGGTGTCCCGCCGCTCGATCCGGTGCCGCATGATACCGAAAGCAAGCGGACGGCCGGGATCGCGAAGGAATTTTTCACGCAGGCGAAAAAATTGCTTGCCGGTCAGCCGAAAGCCAATTGCCTTACCATGCGGGGGTTTGCGCGACGCCCGCACATGCCGAGCTACGAGGAACTTTACGGTCTCAACGCGGCCTGCATCGCGGTTTATCCGATGTACAAAGGACTTGCGTCCCTTGTCGGCATGAAGCTGGTCGGCGAACCGAAAACCCTTTCCGAAGAAATCGATACGCTTGAGAAGGCTTGGAACGATTACAACTTCTTTTTCGTTCATTTCAAATATACCGACAGCCGCGGCGAGGACGGCGACTTCGACGCCAAAGCCAAAATGATCGAGGAATTCGACGCGATCATTCCCCGCGTGATGGCGTTAAAACCGGCTTGTCTCGTCGTGACGGGCGATCACAGCACGCCGGCGAAAATGGCCTCCCACAGTTTTCATCCGGTCCCGACGCTGATCGTGTCCGATTTGGCCCGAACCGACGATTGTGCCGTTTTCGGGGAAACGGCTGCGAATCACGGCGGCTTGGGGCATTTCGAGGCAATGTACCTGATGCCGTTGGCGATGGCCCATGCCGGCCGGCTCGGTAAATTCGGTGCGTAGCGACTTCGGTCCACCCTCCTTATTCATCTTGTCGAAATTCGTTTTTTAGCCGACCGGGATTGGAATTCCCGGCTCGCGCAGAACCATGACATTAACGCCAACCCACGGATCGGCCTGTTACATGCCCACCCAGGAAGTGCTCGACGCGATTCCGCATCGTGAGCCGTTTGTTTTCGTCGATGAAATCGTCGAATGCGACGGGAAAACAAGAATCCTTTGCAGGAAAACGTTTACCGGAAACGAAACGTTTTTTCAAGGACATTACCCCGGATTTCCCATCGTGCCGGGCGTTTTGCTTTGCGAGGCGGCCCTCCAGGCGGGCGCGATCCTGCTGACCAGGATATTCGCCGACGAGGAGACCAGTATGCGCATTCCCGTCGTCGCCAAGACCGGGGAACTGCGTTTCAAGCAAATGGTGCGGCCGGGAGATACCATCCTGATCGAAGCCAAATATCGCGAGAAAATGAATGCCGTCTATTTTCTCCGCGCCAAAGTGACCGTCGACGGCAAACTGGCCCTTCAATTCGACTTCGCGTGCGCATTGACGGAAAAACCCCAATAAAGGGAGACTGGAAAAAGAGAGCGTAATTGACATCGAAGCCGGCCGGTTTCGGGAAAACCCTCGAAAAGCCCGACGGTTTTCAGGATATGTTACGGCAATACGGGTTCCGTCGTATTCGGACGGATCCCGGTTCTTTCTTTAATTCCTTCCCGGTAAAATAATATCATGTCTTTACTTCCGCAACTGATTGAACAGATCAAAGAAGAGTTCCAAAATCGTTATGAAGCCGTGCCGAGCTGGGTCGTCGCCGCCCCGGGCCGGGTCAATCTGATCGGCGAGCATACCGATTATAACGACGGTTTTGTCCTGCCGATGGCGATCGACCGCTATACGGTCATTGCCGCCGCCCCGGCCGAGGGACCGAAAGCGAACCTCTTCAGTGTCAACAAGAATGAGTCGGCGGAAATCATTATCGACGGAATCGTCAATCCGGATGAAAAGGTCGAATGGTCTTCCTACGTCCAGGGAACCGTTTCCTGCTGTCGGGAGGAGGGCTTCATTTCCCGGCCCTTCAACGCCCTGATCCATTCCACCGTACCCCTCGGCGGCGGGCTCTCCAGCAGCGCCTCGCTCGAAGTGGCGACGGCGACGCTTGTCGAGCGGATTTCCGGGAAAAAATTCGAGCCGGTCGCCAAGGCGCTTCTGTGTCAAAAAGCGGAGCATTTGTTCGCCAAAATGCCTTGCGGAATCATGGACCAGTTCATCGCGACCATGGGCGTCGAGGGGCAGGCGATGCTGCTCGATTGTCGTTCGAAAAAGATGCGGATGGTTCCGTTGACCGATGCGAACATCGCGATCCTGATCGTGAACAGCAACGTCCAACACGAGTTGACCGGGAGCAACTACGCCGAACGACGCGACCAGTGCCGCCAGGCTGCGGAAATCCTCGGCGTCCCGTCGCTGCGCGACGCCAATCTCCTCCGGCTTGAAAAAGCCAAGGACGCGCTCGGCGACGTACTGTATCGTCGCGCAAAACACGTGATCACCGAAAACTTCCGGGCCGGCGCCCTGGCCGATATGCTCGCCCTGGCCGACTGGGAATCCTGCGGTCGGCACATGTACGCCAGCCATGAATCGCTCCGCGACGATTACGAAGTCAGTTGCGACGAACTCGATTTGCTCGTCAATATCGCCAAATCGATCGGAATGGAGGAGGGCGTGTACGGTTCCCGAATGACCGGCGGCGGTTTCGGCGGCTGTACCGTTTCACTGGTTCGTGCCGGTCGGGCCGTTGCGATCGGCGAAGCGATCAAGACCCGATACATGGAGAAAACCGGCATCGAACCGACCGTTTTTTCGACCAAGCCGTCGCAGGGAGCGATGGTGATCTTGTAACGGCTTTGCCGTTACGGAGTTAAAGGTTAAAAGTTAAGAGGTTTACTTTTTAACTTTTAGTTATTAACTGAATATTGTTCTTCAGATAAAAAACGAAACGAGGGCGCACCGGACTTTTGTAAAAAGTCCCGGTAAGCCCGGACCTTCAGGCTGCAACACGGTCGCCTCATGTTCGATTTTCAGCCTGAAGACCAATAATTATCATTGTTTTTTTCTCGGAAAACCGCGTTTGCCGTCCTTTTTGCCGGCGGCTTGTTCCGCATCTTCCTCCCGGGATTCAGGAACTCCCTGCCCGGGTTGCCAGGAATGTTCACCGGGACGATAGGCGTCTTCATGCCCCAGCCTTTCTTTGATTTGGCGGGGTAGAGGCGGTAGATAGTCCGGTCGGTTGGCCATCAGTCGGGCGGCCAAATTCCGCTGTCCTTCCGAGAGCAGCGGGCGAATCGCCTCCCCCATTTTCGCGCCGGAGGCGAATATTTTTTCTTCGAACAATTTCGCCTCCTGCTTGAATTTCTCCCGGTCCTCGGGCGACATTTTATTCTCGCCCCCGGCCGCCGTCGCCTTTTCGGCAAGTTTGAGACCTTCCTCAAGCAATGCCAGACGCTCTTTTTCCGTCGCTTCGAAAATGCCGCGGGATTTCTCTTTTTGTTCTTCGGAAAGATCGAGCGCTTCGAGCAGATCGGGGCCCACGATCGGCGAATCAAGCCCTCCGACGGTCTGGAAAACAAGGGTGCGCGACTTTTTCATTTGTTCTTCGGTCGCGATTTCCCGGATTCGATCGGTGTAGGACTGGATTTCCCTGCTGATATCCTTTTCGATCGCTTCAAATTCGGCCGGCGTCATTTTCTTGAACCGAAGCGCGTACTGGGGTGTTTTGAGCAGGGCCTGCCCGTTCATTTCATCGCGAAGCCGCTTGAGCTGTTCGGTCTGTTCCTCGGAGAGCCCCAGATCCTTTCTTACCCGCTCATCACGGATGGCTGCGAGAAACGGGGCGTTGTTGGCGCCGCCGGTGGCCGCCGCTTTGACGAAACTGCGACCGATAATGCTGACGGTTCCCGCGGGAGGAGGACCGTCGCCGAACGGATTCGCAGCCCGCCGATCACGTCGTTCCGACTGTTGAGGCGCGGCAGCATCCTGCGAAGAATCCTGCGCCGCAAGGACCGTCGGGAAAATCGCGATAAAACCGGATAGTACCAGCAAACGAATGCGGTTGTGGCGAATGGAGGGATATCTCATTATTAGTGAACTGAAAGCGGTGATACTGAAAGCCATTGAAATTTCCCGAAGCCGATTCTCGGGAAGCCTGCTTTCCGAAGGTAAGCAGGTGGATGGGACGGAAAACTTAACCGGCTTCGGTATATACGGCGTATACCGGAAGCGGTTGAAACACGATGGGATTTTTACGATGGGATTCCTACCGCCGTCGCCGTTTACTCCAGGCGTTTGATAAAGATTGCGCCTTGGTCGATTTCCTGGAGCCCGAAAGCGCGAAAAGAGGGAATCAGGTGGGAGGACTCGTCGCTGATGACCGTTTCCAGTTCCAGGATTTCGTCTTTGACGACCAGTTCGCGCAACGTTTCGCCGATCGCGTAAGAAAAGACGCCCCTCGCGAGATAGTCGGGCCGGACATGATAATTGACGATGTGGGCGTATTTTTTCTGCCGGAACGACTTCGCCTCGTCGGAATGGTGCGATTTGGCAAGGGCCGGAATCCGGACTAGGATGCGGGCGACCGGACGGTCGTTCGGTTCGACGATGATCAGGGTTTCAAGCCATTCGTCATTGGCCTTGATCAGGGCGTCCCACCAATTTTGAGCTTTCGGGACGCGTTCGAAAACGATTTGCGATTTGTCCCGCCAACGCGTGGCCGTCAGGATCACCGGCGGACGATACTGTTCGAGCGACATTTGCATCCGTATCGGCCGATTGTTGACCGTATAGCCGTTTTGAATTAAAAATTCGCACGAGGGACTGCCCGCCGGGACGCATGACAATCCGATGGGACCGGAGAAACCGACGAAAAGTTGAACGCTTCCCCGGAAGGCGCCGGCGTAAATCGTCTTCATACCGCGATGGATCAGGTATTCTTCCGCCGCCGTGAGGAGCGCGACCCGCGCCGCGGCCGCCGACGGGGTGTCGTCGGGAACCAGGATCATGCAAATCGAACCGACGGTCGGCCCCATATCCGCCTTGCGCCGGTTCGGTACGAGGACCGCGTGAATGCAACCGACCGGTCTCCCCTTTCGTCGCACCCCAAGCGGTCTTTCTTCCCAAACCGCATCTTCATCCCAGGCGATCAGCAACCCTTCCGGGTCAAACGATTGCTGGCCGAGAACCCACGCCTCAAGCAGTTCGTAAGAAAGCGGCCTCAGGCAATCATCGGAAACGATCCTGGTTCTCCTCCACAGATCCAGAATGGCCGACGGATCCATATTGCGAAAGGGACGGATCGAAATCATGGAAAAACCTGCGAAATGAAGGCGTCACCCGACGATCTTAGCATAAAATAACGCATGGACAAGGGGCAAATTGCGGCGGAAAAAGGATTTTTTGAGCGGTGGTCCGACGGGCGGAAAACATCCGAAACAAACGCCGGGAACGCAGTACGGCACAGTGACCGGAGCGGGGGTGGGGGGAGAAACCGGTGCTTCGAAGATGCCTGCGATTGGAAAGCGCACATCGGAATATCCGCAAAAAAAGGCGGATCGGTTTCGCGATGAAATCAATCCGCCTTGACGATTGTCGACGCCATTTTTCTCAATTATACCATAAACGGCCTGACAACCCTCCCTCGCACTATCGCCCGCCTCTCGAACGATCCGTTTATGTCATTGCAATAACAGAAGCTAGAAGCAAGTGAGTACGGCAGGCAGACGTGACCAAATGTCCGTTTTCATCGTGTCTCCGGTACGCCGTCCGCATTGGACCCGGCATCCTTCGAAACGGCCGGTTTTCTCGGACGGAACAGATCGCTCACGGAGCCGGATGAGGTCCCGGTTCCTCCCGGTCCGCTCCGCTTGTCGAACAACGGGCTCACTTTCCCGTCGGCCACGGGCTTCATTCGTTCCGAGTTTTTCACCCGGGCTTTTTCATTTTCCGTGTCATACAACGAAGACACGTTTCCGTTGGCGACATTCGACGTCCGTTTCGGCTCCATGCGGATATCGGCCTCGGTCGCGTATTCCCCGTAACCCTTGACGGGCGTCACATTTTTCCATCGCATCATATTAAGCAGATCGGAAAGCGTGATCGAACGGATGCCGAGCTCGTCGGCCGTTTTTTTCATCGCCGTATATTGTTCCATCGCCTCGCCCTTGGCGTCTTCGTTGGAAACGTCGCCCAAGACGAGGAACGACGTGTTCCGGTCGATTTCCCCGACGAGCTTTCCTTCGTCGTCGACGTAGGCGCCGATTTTTCCGCCGTTGGATTTTATCAGGTTGATGACCGTTTCAAGTTCGCCGCCGCCCTGGCCGATGCTGCCGTCGCGTTTGCCCAGACCGGGAATGACCATCCCGTTGGTCAGGGCGAACACCTGCTTTTGTCCCGGTTTCCAGATCGGGGTGAAAATGACGTCGCCGGGCATGATCGGGCTCGAAAGGTGGTCGTCGAGAATGCGGGCCTCCGCCGCGTGTTCGCCGAGGATTTTCGTCACTTCAACGCTCGCCTTCGAGGCACTGAGCGACATTTCCCGTTTGCAGACGATGCAGATATTGTCGCCCTCGTTCATTCCCGCGGGAACCGGATAGGAAATTCCGGTAATCGTCGGATCGTAAACCGTAAAGATGGTCCGGACCATCAAGCCGTCGGCCGCTCCGCGATCGAGAAACACGATGCCGCGACCCTGGTTGACGCCGGTGATTTTCCCGCAGGGCTCGTCGACTTCCGAACGGGTCAGCTCGTGCAGCGTCCTGCCGATCTCCCTGTTGCGGATCGCGAGGGACCTGGCCCTTTCGATATTCTGGTCGCGCTCCTCGTTGGCCGACGCGACCTGTTCCCCCGCCTCGGTCGAGATTCTTTCCTTTTCCGCCTGAATTTTCCCGACCTCGCCCCGCAGGTCGTCCACGACCTTTTTGTCCGCATCCCGTTGCGTATCCCGTTCGGTAAACGCCGCATTGCGGTCGTCGTCGTGTTTTTGGGCGATGGCCTGATACAGGACGGTCGTGTTTTCCAGGTTGGCTTCCAATTGTTTGACGTTTTTATCCAGCGCGTCGATTTTTTTATCGCGGTCGCCGACCTCGCTTCGCAGGAATTCGCAGGCCCGCCGGAAACTGTTGTCCGTTCCCGGATAACCGGCCATGTATTTTTTCATGTCGTCGTTGTACGCCTTTTCGATCGTGTCCAACGTCGTCTCCGCCGCGTAATTGCCGATCATCTGTTTGAGCGAAATGTTTTCCCGGACCGCCTCGCCTGTTTTCGCAAGCTCTTCTTTGGCATTGGCTTCGGCCTTGACCGCCCGTTCATTGGCCGAGGTGATCGTTCCGCTCATCGTATAAATCGCACCGCACAAACAGAAAAGAATGATCACCAAGACCGCGATCACGACCTGAAAGACCCTGTCATTTTTACCCATGAAACGCTCCCGACGAAAAAATGGAGAATGGTGAAATCGCGGACAAACACCCTGATAGTTCAGCTAGATATTGTATTGTGTCAAAATGGGCAAGTCAACTAAATTTTATAGGCATTGTTCGTAAGGCGCGTCGTAAGCGCGACAGACCCGCACCGTCTCTGGATCGGCAGAACGGGGACCCGGAACGGCACCGAAATGCCATCCCCCGCCAAATTCCCAAGAATGGTGCTCACCGTGCAACGATTGTATCGATCTTACAGCCCGGCACTGCAAAGCGGCACCGCCGACCGACACGACCGGACAACACGGCCGGACAACACGACCGACCAACACCGCGGAATGAGAACGGGATCAATGGCCCCCGCAACCGGGACATCCGCCACCCCGGGGAAAATTCGGATTTTCGATGGAAAACCCGCGACCGGCCGGAGAATCGACAAAATCGATCTCGGTGCCCTCAAGATGAAGGTCGTATTTTTTTTGCGTCACCAAGGCGACGCCGTCGAATTCGTATCGGGTATCGACCGCCGGGTCGAAATGGGTGTCGAAGCCGAGCGAATACTGCATTCCGCTGCAACCGCCGCCGAGGATGCTGATCCGTAAGACCGTCCCTTCCTGCAATTGCTGGGCGGCGATGATTTTCTCGACTTCCCGACCGGCGTTCGGCGTTAAAAGAATCGACATATTGCTGACCTTTCCCATATCCGGTCGATATTTACCGGTTGATATTTGTTATACCGAAAACCCTTACGATTTCCCGAAGCCGACGATTGAGAAGTCTCCTTGAAAAAAGCCTCCCTGAAAAACACGGTCCGCAGGTATACCGGAAACGCGATGAAGACGAACACTCGGCCAAGTCCGCCTGCCGCACTCACTCGCCTATAACTTCTGTTTGTATAATGACATAAACGAGCGGGTTAAACGGGCTGTGTTTACCAACGACTCAATCGGTTTCGGTATCATCACGCCGTATTGGGCCACACCACTGATCGCGTACCGTACAGCTTGGTCAACGATTCTTTCGGATCAAGGATTCGCCAAAAAAATGAACCGATCGGACGTCCGGCCCGTAGTACATGTGGTACGAATTATACTGGAAACGCGGTGAAAACGAACATTTGGTCAAGTCTGCCTGCCGCACGCAATCGCCTCTAACCGCTGTTTGTACAATGACATAAACGTTTCGTTCGAGCGGCAGGCGATTGTGCGCGGGAACAGTTTCAGCCGTTTACAGTATAAAAGGCAGGGAAAAAGCAAGGAAAAAGTAAAGAAAAAGGGCGAGGAAACGTATTTTTCCCCGCGACACCGTCCATTTTAGCCGGTTCGTCGCCCTTTTCAAAGGTATTTGACAAAGAACTCCTGTGAAATCTTGAGAAAAAAGCAAAAAAATGGTCGGGAATCGTGTTTTTTTTGATATTATTTGGTAGAATCGGCGCAAATGAGTCAGTGGGGCCTACGGATGGCACGCAACCGTTTGGATTTTTGTCGAAAATCCTTGTTTTGTCGTGGGCGACTTGCAAGTAAGTGTTGGACAGGGCGTCTCGAACGTTTTTCCCTTGTTTATATCGCTTATCAGCCGTCGTCCAAATCCACGAGCGTTTTTTCCACCGATCGACGGGGGTTGAAAAGTCCCCGGGAAATGTTTCGAGGAACCGTTTCCAAGTCGGTGTACCGTCGTCCCTTGTCGGCGGCGCCGGCCGGGGAGAAGCGACGCACGATTTCACGGAGGAAAGTGAGGAGAGCCGTTGTGAGTACGTCGGGATTCGTTTCACGCCTTGAAACCCTGTATCGAGAGTACGTCGAACGCCACGACACCTCCGCCTTTTTATCGGAAGTGGGCCGTTATTACACGCAAGCGACATTGCTGCGTCTGGCTTTTTCCGTTTCGGTCGAGGTCCGGCGCGCCGTGGTGCTTGCGCTCGGTTTCCTCGGGGATTACGAAGCGAATGCGACCTTCGGGCGGCTCTTGAAGGACGACGACCGGAGTGTTCGCCTGCTCGCGGAAAACGGGATTAAAAACGTATGGAGTCGCGGGGGCAACGAGCGACAGCGACGCGCCCTTCGCCGGGTCATGCGGTCGATCGCCGTCGGCAATTTCGACGAGGCGGTTCGGTTGGCCAATATCCTTCTTGAAGAAGCCCCACGCTATGCCGAAGCCCGGAATCAGCGTG
This sequence comes from Planctomycetaceae bacterium, assembly GCA_003509805.1. Lineage (GTDB taxonomy): Bacteria > Planctomycetota > Planctomycetia > Pirellulales > Thermoguttaceae > UBA8133. The sequence continues at coordinate 7,444 of DOMV01000067.1, read as the reverse complement.
CCATCGCGCTCTTCGGCCTGAAGCAATACGAGGAAGCGATTGAGGATAGCGCCCAGGTGCTGGAAATCAATCCGTTCCACTTCGGCGCCTGCGTCGGCATCGGTCATGCCTACCTGCAACTCGACGAACCGTTCTTGGCGATCTGCGCCTTTCATCACGCCCTGAAGCTCAACCCGAATCTGGAATTGGCCCGGCTCCAGATCGCACGGATCGAACGCAAGCTCAAAACGGAAGAATGATCGCCGACCGTCGGTACGCGCCCCGCCCGGGCGCGAACACACGGCGCTCACCCTTCGGGAAACGGCGACCGGACACAGGCGTTGTTCAAGACGGCCTCCCTGTATTCCTCCACCTGCTCGGGTAATTCGAAGTACTGGTCATAGACCCAAAGATCTTCGTATTCGCATTTCGCGGTCGTGTACTCACGGCAAATCGCCGGCCGGTTTTCATAAATTCCGCAGCGATTGTCTTCCCGCAAATGCTTGCATTTCGTATGAACGAGCAAATACCAAGCGCCGTCGTCGACGAAAACGGTAGCCCGTTCGTGCAGGAGAAACCAGCGGACGGAATCGAATTCGCGGCGTGTTTCCGGCGTATCGATCGGGAGCGCGAAATAACGGCAGCACTTTCCCGGGCAGTACATGCACAAGTATTCGCCCTCGGGCAAGGTGGCCCTGCTCGGTTTCGTTCGCGCAGGCTTCCCGGCGGGGACCGCGTTTGTCAACGGTGTTTTTTTGCCCGGCGTGTTTTTGCTCAGTATGTTTTTGCTCAGTATGTTTTTGCTCAGTGTTTTTCCGCTCATACTCCTCTATTGTATCGATCGCCGGATAAAAATCAAACGAGGGCGCACCGGGCTTTTGTAAAAAGTCCCGGTAAGCCCGG
>DOMV01000067.1:0-6477 GCA_003509805.1 Planctomycetaceae bacterium | reverse complement strand
CTTCCTTCGGCGCCGCTACGTTCGCATTTTATTCACAGATCAGTAACGGCTTTCAGTATATCCCGCTCTTGACGGCCGGTTCCGGTTTTGATATCGTTCCCCCGCGTGCGCTCGAACCGATCGGAAAACGTGGTGGTTCTTCACGAGCCGGGCATTGCGGTACTCCGCATCAAAGGGCATTGCGGTGCTCCGCATCAAAAAGGAGCCAAGGAACTTCCGGAGCACGGTGTTGCCTGAACACTGCGATGAAAGCTCTTTGGGCCACGAATGGTGAGCCTGGCACCAAGGTTCGTTTTTTCGCGGAGAGCAATATGTTCCCGGATGGCTTACTTTCAGCATATCGGTACAAACAATGGATTTACGACATTTCGTCATGCTCGTGTTCGTCCTGAACGGCCCTATCCTGAACGGCCCCATCCTGAACGGCATCGGGCCCGTCGCCGTTTTCGCCCAACCGCCCGCCGAGGCGAAAGATTGGGGAGGATACGCGCCTCCGTCGACAGCCCGGGCAATGTCCGGATTAACGGCCGGATCAACGGCCGGGTTGATCGGCATACCGACGGAACCGGCGGTGCAATCAATTGATGCGACGCATCCGCCCCGATTCATTCTCCTGAAATCCGGAAAAATGTACGAAGGAACGATTACGCCGCTCGAAAACGGATATCACGTTCGACTCGATTTCGGGAGCATGACCGTTTCGCGTTTGAACGTGGAAAAACTCGCGCATGACAAACTCGAAATTTATCGACACAAAAAAGCGAACACGCCGACGGACAGTTGGCAGGAATTGATGAAATTGGCCGACTGGGCGTTGTCCAACGGGTTTGAAGATCGCGGCATCGAAGATTACGACCGGGCTCTCGAAGCGGCCCCGAACCGGCAGATCGCCCAATTCCTGACAAGCCGGATTCAATCGATCGTACCATCATCCGACGCACCATCATCCGACACGAAACCGGCCGACGATTCCATGAAGAATTCGACGGGAAAAACCGGGGCTCCGGATCGTTCCGTTCAATCGGTTCCATCCGTCGGTTCCCGGGATTTTCACGGCGAAAAACCGACGTTTCCCGGCTCCGACATCCTGGAAAACGAAGAACAAAAAACGATGGAAGAGGAACTCGGAACCTGGATTGCCCGGCTTCCGAAACAACAGGTCGAGTTTTTCGCCAAAAAGGTTCAGCCGATTCTCGTCAACCGCTGCGCTTCGGCCGATTGTCACGGAACGCATTCGTCGAGCCGCTATCAATTGGCCCAACCGCGTTTGTACGGCGGGACGACGACGTTCAAAAACATGCGGGCCACACTGAAATACGTCGATCCCGTCGATCCGGCCGCCAGTGAGCTGTTGGTGGTCCCGATCCGGGTCCACGGCGGACCGCGACCGATTTTCTCCAAGCAAACCCAGATGCAATACGAAATCCTGCAAGCCTGGGTTGAATCCGTTGCCGGTTTTCAGACCGTTCCGCGGGACCAGCCGCTTCATGCGTCTTCGCAACCGGTCGGGCGAGTGTCGCCGTTACTTGCCGCGGACGAACAAAACATGCAACCCGATATTTGCAAAGACGTTGAGGCGAGTGATAGCACCAAGCAGTCTTCGCCAAACAATCAATTTCACCGCGTTGCCGGCATAAAAGGCCCGGCAACTCCGCCGAAAGAAGGGCCGTCGCAGTTCTTCGAACCGCCGCAAACCGGGGACAATCCCGTTTCATCCGTTTCCGGTTTCCGTTCGCTTTCCACGGAATCCGGGAAGTTCGAGAGGTTCGGCGAATCTGCGACCTCTGTAGAGGCAACTTTCCCCGACACATCCGATCCGCTGGACCCGACCGCATTCAATCGGTTGTATCATCCGAATCGCTATTGATTTGAGTCCGCCAAACCGGTCGGGCGGAAACCGTCCGTTCTCGGCAGAACCGGCCGTACTGCACCGCGCGCACTGCACGAGCGCGCCGCGCTTACCGTCCTTTCAAGGCCGGGTGGGAAAGCCGGATGATAAACGTTTCCAAGAGAAACCGCGGATCGGCCCGGCTGCCCCCTTTCAACGCAAGATCGGTTTCGAGCAACCAGCCGAGCAGTTTCATGCCCCGGGCCCGGCCCAGTGCGCGGAGATGCCGCTCGGTTTTTTCGAGAAAGAACTTGTTGACGCCGGCCTGGGCGAGCGCCGCCGGGACAGGCAGCTTTTTCCCGTTCTTTTCGGCATCGAGAATCAACCGGGTCGCGGCCGCCATTTTTCGCAACGAGGCGGCGATCTGGGCCAATATCCCGACCGGATTTTCCCCGGCGGCAACCAGTTGTGCCAGTTGACGCAGCGCCTCGGCGGTTTTTCCCTCCAGCGCGAAATCGAGCATTTCGAACGTCGTTCGCGAGCGCCAGGAACCGACCGAGGCTTCGACCAGCCCGGTGGTAATGGTCCCGTTTTTCTCGACCAGCAGCGACAATTTGGCCATTTCCTGGTCGAGGAGCCCCATCTCGTTTCCCGCCAATTGAACGAGCAATTCCGCCGCCGCCGGATCAATCCCGGTTTGATGCCGCTGTTTCGACCAGCGTTGGATCCATTTCGGCAAGTGTTTTTCGGCAACCGCCGAGCAGTCGATGGGAAATCCTTTTGCGAGCACCTTTTTGTAGAGATTCGTATTGCTTGCGAAGGTTTGGAGCTGAAGCAACAACACACTGCCGGCGGAAGGGGAAGCGACGTAATCCTCCAACTCGGGCCGGTGCTTTGAGACAAACGTGTCGGCATCCTCGACAAGAACGAGGCGCCGGCCGCCCCCGAACATGGCAACCGTGGAGAGTTCCTCGACCAGCCGGGGCCACGAAAGCGAACCGCCCTCGAAGCGGGTAAAAGAAAATTCCGCGTCCTCGGCGTCGAGCACCTGATTTCGCAAGTGCTTCATTGCCTCGAACTTGAGAAACACCTCGCCGCCGAACAGGACACAAACCGGCGGAATGGGGTATCGGGACGGCTCCCAAAGGTAATCGGTTACATGAAGCATGGTCCGTATCGTTGTTCGTTCAGCCGGTGTTTTGAAAAATGCCCGGTGTTTTTCGAAGAATTTTGAAGTATTTTGAAGAAAATTCCGGAATTCGACGAGATTGGTATCCTCTTCTTACGTAGTATTTGGTATACACTGGGAACGCGATGAAATTGGTTGTTTGGTCAAGGCTGCTTGTCGCACTCACTTGCTATAAGACCTTTGTAAATATCCTGTTGCACGTTGCGTTCGAGCGACAAGCGATTGTTCGCGGGAGGAGTATCATGCCGTTCACGGTATGGATGTACCCGGGGGCCGTTGGATGGAAAACTCAACAGGCTTCGGCATGAGAACGTTTGGAATACGTCTCTTTTCTTTTGCAGTCGACGGAGGGAACCATGACAATCACGACACTCGTCATCCTGGGGTTTATCGCGCTGTTGGACGGGGTGATTTCACGGAAGCGAAACGCCTTGCCGCGCTAAGGTCGTCGCGCCAAGGTCACCAGGCTGACGGGTCACCAGGCTGACGGGTCACCAGGCGAACGACATTCCGCCCGGGGACCGATATACTGGAAACGCGCTGAAAAGGACATTTTGGTCCGGTCTGCCTGCCGCACTCACTCGTCCCTAACTCTTGTTAATGCACGTGTTTATGCGGATCGTTCAAGTGGCAGGCGATTGTGCGCGGGAGGATTATCAGCCGTTTACGGTATATCATGCCGTTTACAGTATAAAATCCCCCATCATGCGGAAACCGTTCGCGTAAAACCGATCGGAAAGCGCCGCCGTCTGTTCGTCGTACCGCCCCGCCCCGTTCGATTCGATATCGCTGCCGACCCAGAGCCACGGTACTTCGCCGTGCGTGTGTGTCTTGAGCGCGCAAGGCGTCGGGTGGTCCGGGGAAACAAGCAGCCGCCAACCGTCGTTTTTTCCCTCTGTCTTCAACGCGTCGAGAACTTGCGGGACGATGTGCGCGTCGATCTCTTCCAAGGCGCGGACTTTCTTTCCGGAATCCCCTTCATGGCCTGATTCGTCGGGTGATTCGATGTGAACGCAGACCAGATCGTGCGTCCGCAACGCCTCGGCGGCATACCGGCCTTTCGCGGCATAATCCGTATCGGTGTAACCGGTCGCTCCCGGAACGTTGATGACGTCCCATTCCAGGTAGGTCGCGATTCCCCGGAGCAAATCGACGGCCGTGATCATCGCGCCGCGGAATGCCGGATTACCGGCCCGGGTCCCGTACCGCCGAGCGAAACTTGCGATATTCGGGCGGCGTCCCTGACCCCAGAACCAGAAATGCGTGCACGGCAATTTTCCCGCGGCGACGCGCTTTTTGTTGACGGGATGATCTTGCAAAAGCGTCCGGGTCAACGAGGAAATCCTGCAAAGCATTTCCCCGCCTGCGCCGACGGGAAACTTTCCGGAAACCGATTGGCCCGTATAATCATGGGGCGGATACGTCCGGGTCGATTCGGAGAACGGCGATTGCTTCCCGTTCCAGATCATCAGGTTGCGATAACCCACGCCGGGATAAAAATGAACGGGAATCCCCAGGGCCCCGGGCAGTTCGGCCTGGATATATTCGATCAATTCGGCCGACTCTTCGCTCGACAGGTGGTCCGCCGTAAAACTGACCATGATCTCGTCTTCGATCGTGACCGTGTTGCAGCGAAAGGCCCAATCGGTTGGTTCCATCCCGATGCCCATCGCGGCCGCCTCAAAGGGCGCGCGGCCCGTATAACACTCGCGCGGATCGTAACCGAGCAGGGAAAGGGTCGCGACGTCGGAGCCGGGCGTCAGGGATTCGGGAACGTTGAGCGAACGACCGACGACGCCGGTTTCGGCCAACATGTCGAGATGCGGCGTCCGCGCCGCCTGGAGGGGTGTCCGATTGCCGAACGATTCGATCGGCCAGTCGGCACAACCGTCGGGAATGATGATCGCGTATTTCATTATACTTCAGACGGCATGATACTCCTCCCGCGAACAATCACCCGCCGCCCGAACAATCCGTTTAAGTGATTGTCTGACCGGAAGTCGGGGCAAGCGAGTGCGGCAAGCAGGCTTGGCCAAAGGTCCGTTTTCACCGCGTTTCCAGTGATAATGCCCGGATAATGGCCTACCAAAATCGGATGTTGACGACGCGCTACTCCTCCTCTTCGGCCAACTCGGCGGAGGCGATGATCTGTTGCTGGATGTTGCCCGGAACAATGTCGTAACGCAGGAACTCGATCCCGTAGCTTCCCTGGCCGCCGGTCATGCTTGCGAGCGTTCGGCTGTAGGTCGTCACTTCGCTGAGCGGTACTTCGGCGACGATCGTCTGCATTCCGCCACCGGCCGCTTCCATGCTCAAGGGACGTCCGCGCCGGTTCGGCAGGTCGCTGTTGACGTCGCCGACGTTGGCCATCGGGACGGTCACTTCCAGCTTCACGATCGGCTCAAGGATCGCCGGTTTCGCCTGGAGGAACACGGTCTTGAACGCCATGGATCCGGCCGTTTTGAAGGCGTGTTCGTTCGAATCGACGTCGTGGTATTTGCCGTGATACAATTCGACCGCGACGTCCTGGACCTTGTAGCCGGCGATCACGCCCTTGACGATCCGGTCCTTGAAGCCCTTCTCGATGGCCGGGAAAAAGTTCGACGGAATCACGCCGCCGACGATCGCGTCGATCCAGAGAAAATTATCGTTCGCGTCGTAATGGAAATCCTTCATCGAAGGGAACATGTCCTTGTTCGAAGCGAATTCCTGCGGATCGGTCCCGTTGGGAAAAGGATACATGCGGATGTGGACTTCGCCGAACTGGCCCGCCCCGCCGGATTGCTTTTTGTGCCGATACATTCCGTCGGCCTTGGTCTGGATCGTTTCCCGGTAGGCGATTTTCGGCTCCTTCGTTTCCAGCTCGACCTTGTCGCGCCGCTTGAGACGCTCGCGGATGATCTGGAGGTGCAGTTCGCTCATCCCGGTGATCACGAGCTGCTTCGTCTGCTCGTTCCGTTCGCAAAGAAAAGTCGGATCCTCCTGGGTGATCTTGGACAAGGCGCCGGAAAGTTTCGCTTCGTCGCCGCGGCTTTTCGGGGCGGCGGCCAGCCCGACCATCGGAGTCGGCATCGGGAATTTCTCCATCGTGAAATCGCCGACCGTCGAATAGTTTTCCAACTCCTCCAGCTTGGCGACGGCGACGATCGAACCGGGAACCGCGTCTTCAACCGGGTGCGATTCGTTCGCCTGCATTTCGAAAAGTTGGGCGATCTTGATCCCGCGCCGGGCGGTCGAGGCGTTCAACGGGACACCCGCCTTGAGCGTTCCGCTGTAGACGCGGATGAAATTGAGTTTTTGGACGAACGGGTCGATCCGNNAAAGCGGACCGGCCGGGTCCGCTTGGAGCACGACGTCCTCCCCGGCGCCGTTTTTCGCCCGGCGCTCGATCACCGTCGGGGGCAACGCGCACATCGCAAGGCCGTCCATCAATTCCGTGAGCCCGACTTTCGTCTTGCCG
>DOMV01000050.1 GCA_003509805.1 Planctomycetaceae bacterium | reverse complement strand
CGTCCCGCCCCAAAACGGAGGCGCCGGACCGGTCAACCTGCTTGATCCCAGCGCGTTCGGGCCGACGGAAATTCAACAACCGAAACCACCCCAAACACCGGGCCGATCCTCCTGGGATTCTTGAAATACATGATTTCGGGTCACGCTATCCGCGGCGGCGCGGTGTCGACATGCCATGCGAAGTTCATCAACACGGATGTTGAATCGGATCGCGGAAAAGCTTGATGCCGGTGATTTTCTTTCACGGGAAGAAGGGCTTTTCCTTTTTGGCGAGGATGTTTCGCTTCACCGGCTCGGGGTGTTCGCGGACCGCTTGCGAAGGCGGATCAACGGCAATGTCGGCTGGTATAATATCAATACGCACCTGAATCCGACGAATCGTTGCACGTTGCGTTGCCCCTTGTGCGCGTTTCACGCGGTCCCCGGTTCGTCGAAGGCGTATACGCTCACGTTCGACGAGATGCTGCGGCGCGCAAGCGAGGCTGTTCTCGCCGGCTGTACGGAATTGCACATCGTCGGCGGAATCCACCCGGAAAACCCGTATTCCTGGTATAGGGATATCGTTTCCCGGATTCGTGAAATCGGGCCGAGGTTGCACATCAAAGCCTGGGCCGCTCCTGAAATCGCGCACTTCGCCGCATCGAGCGGCATGAGCGTCGAAGAAGTGCTTCGCGACCTCCGCGAGGCCGGGCTGAACTCGCTCCCGGGCGGCGGCGCGGAGATTTTCGCTCCGGAACCTCGCCGACAAATCGCCCCGAAAAAAATCGATGCCGACACCTGGCTCGCCATCCACGGGACGGCCCATCGGTTGGGAATTCCGACCAACGCGACCATGTTGTTCGGGCATGTCGAATCCGTTGCCGACCGCGTCGATCATCTTCTGCGCCTCCGCGATCTTCAGGGCGAATCCCTGCAATCCGGTCACGGCGACGATGCCGGTACCGGCTTCGATGCGTTCGTGCCGTTGGTTTACCAGTCCCATGAACGTTTGCCGCTCGAACCGCTCCCGGCGGCCTCGATTTTGCGAACGGTTGCGATCAGTCGCTTGCTGCTTCCCAACATCCCTCACATCAAAGCGTATTGGGTCACCTTCGGTGTTGCGCTGGCCCAGATGTCGCTCGGCTACGGAGCCGACGATCTTGACGGGACCATTCGCGGCGAGCGGGTTCACCATGAAGCCGGGAGCCCCGCCCCCACGTCGCTGGGCGTCGAAGAATTGCGGTCTTTGATTGCCGAAACCGGTCTTGAGCCGGTTGAACGGGATTCCCGTTACCATCCGGTCAAACAATATCGGTCTTCAGGCTGAAAATCGAACATGAGGCGACCGTGTTGCTGCCTGAAGGTCCGGGCTTACCGGGACTTTTTACAAAAGTCCGGTGCGCCCTCGTTTCGTTTGTTATCTGAAGATCAACAAATGTTGCAAATAAGGGTTGCACACGACGATGATATCGAAGCCGGTTGAGTTTTTCGCTTAAACCACTCGTTTACCTCAGGAAAACGAGTTCCCTGAAAGTCGGCTTCGGGAAATTTCAATGACGTTCAGTACAGAAAGGAGTCGCCACCATGAGTTCACGCAAATCTTTCCTGACGGTATTGTTGATTGTTTTGTTTTCCGGCTTCGTCCCGGCCCGGGAGGGAATCCGGGCCACCCGGGTATGCGGCGGGGGTGACGACGCGAGCGATCAAAGTCTTTTCGAACTTTCGGAGCCGGGCGGTCTGCTCCACGAATGCTGGCCCCGTATTCACGGCAAACGTGGAATCGTCGTCGAGTACAATTACACCGGCGGCCTGTTTTCCAACATGCGCGGCGGCGCAAGTACGAAAAACGCGACGAAGTACATGGGAACCGCCGATTTGTTGATGCACGGGCGCACCGCCGAAATGGGGCTCTGGAAGAACGGCGGTTTCGGGCTCCTCGCCAGTTCGTTTCACGGCGAATCAATGTCCGAATCTGTCGGTGACATGCAGGCGGTAAGCGTCTTTGAATATCCCCCGCGCGCCCAAGTGAGCGAATTCTGGTATGAGCATTCGTTCGGGGATTTCCTGGACGTCAAATTGGGAAAACTCGACGGCGCCGCCCATTTCGGCGTCCTGGATTGCGTCGGCCGGTTTATCAACGGCAGCTTCACGACGTACCCGAACAACCCGGTTCCGACGCTTCCCGATACCGGAATGGGGGTCATCGCTTTTGTCCATCTGACGGATTCGCTCCGAGTTCACGTCGGCGTGTTCGACGGCAAGCCGGATGGGACCCGTAACTGGTTTTCCAACGAAGGCACGACGTTTTCCATTTACCAACTGGATTATCATTATTCCCTCTGCCGTGATGCGTTGCCCGGTCATGCCCAGCTCGGGGTCTGGTACGATTCCAACCCGTGGGAACGTCTTACCGACGGCACGGCGCGGGAGGGCAATTACGGTTGGTACGTAAGTTGTGAGCAGGAAATTTTTTCCCAAAATTGTAAACGCCACGGTGTCGCTCGTTCGATCCGTTTGTTCACCCAATACAGTTGGTCGCCCGAAGAGTGCGCCGAAATCGGAACATACTGGAACGCCGGGCTCAGTTGGACCGGTTTCTGGAATGCCCGGCCGGACGACGATACGGGAATCGGCATCACCGTCGCGGAAATCAGTCGGCACCTGGGAAGGCCCCATGCGCGTGAAGCGACCGTCGAATTATTCCATATTTTCGCGTTGGGAGACAATTTTTCGATTCAGCCTGATCTCCAGTACGTCGCCAAACCTTCCGGCGAATACGACGACGCATTCGTGTTCGGCCTGATCTTCTACGCCAAGTTTTGAGCCGCCAAGTTCGGAGCCGAATACCGGGCCGAATCCCGATTTTTCCCCGAAACAAACCGGCATACTTTTTTCCCGTTTTGAAATCGGGTATATTCGGGTCTCCTACTGAAGTCGGTCGGGGCCCATGTTCGCACGACCGACCGGGTGCTTTTGGCCCGTTTTTTCTTTTTTCCGTTCCACTTTCAGGAGAATCAACATGCAAACATCTCGCCGTGACATGCTTCGCACGACCGCCCTGCTCGGCGGTGCCGCCCTCATGGGAACCACTTCGACCACCTTCGCCGCCGAGGCCGCGGAGACCGTCGAGGCCGGGCCGGACGCATCCTGTTGTCCGAACACGATTTATTCGAATTTGCTCGGTTGGACGATCGGTCCGCAGATCTATTCGTTCAACCGGTTCACCTTTGAACAGGGCGTCAAAAACTGCCAAAAGACCGGCGCCCGTAATTTCGAAGTCTTTATCGGACAGCGTCTTACCGACAAGGGCGATGTGAAAGTCGGTCCCGATATGGCGAACGACGACAAAAAGCTGATGCGAACCATCATGGTGGACCACGGCCAGGTCCCGCATGCCGTCGGCGTGACCGGAACGGACCGGAAAATGTTCGATTTCGCCGCCGAGATGGGGATTCCGCTCATTAACAGCGAGCCGGGATTCGATCGCCTCGGCGACGTCAACAAACTGGCGGAAGAATATAAGATCAACGTCGGTCTCCACAACCATCCGAAGCCGTCGATCTACTGGGATTTCAATATCGTTCTCGAACACCTCAAGGATTGCGGCAGCCGGGTCGGGGCCTGTGTGGATACGGGACACTGGATTCGTAGCGGTATCAATCCGCTCGAAGCCGTCAAGGCGCTCAAAGGAAAGATTTCCAGTTTCCACATCAAGGACCTGCACAAGCATCCCGGTGAAGGGGAAGGACCGCATGATGTTCCGCTCGGCCAAGGCGTCGTCGGCGTCGCCGATATTCTCAAGGAATTGGCTGCCCAGCGGTTCCGCGGTCCGTTCTCGATCGAATATGAATACAACTGGGATGCGAACACACCGGATGTCGCGGCCTGCGTCAAATTCTTCAACGAAACGGCCAAGGCGATCGTGCTTGGTTGATCGACCGTTTTTTCGACATAGAATCGACGTGTTCTCAGATCGTCACCCCCGCGCAAGCGGGGGCCCTGATCGTAACGGTTGAATTGCGTTTCTTCGTTGTCAATTGTCCATTGTCAATTCATCCACGCCTTCTTTCCGGCTGTTATTGCGGGCATTCTCACGCTTCTTGAAGTACATGAACGGGGCGTTTCGCGATCAGCCAGGCGATGCCGAGGATAAGCAGGAAACTTCCCAGGTATTTCAGGCCGCGGCCGGGATCGTAATTGACGGAGAAGGTGCTCATATAAATCGCTTCCCGCGGTTCTTTCTCTCCCGGGAACACAGTGCCGTCATAGGCATAAGCAAAACGGGGATCTCCCGGCCGGAAAGGACCGCTTCGACCACTCTGGTAAAAGCGATAAGCGCGACCGAACGTCGTTCCCCGAAAAACACCCGGCTGGTTCATCCGGATCGGGACATTGGAGCGGAGCACTTCGAACTTGGACGGGTCGCCGGTTGCCCCGGTGTGCGCATCGTTGAAGCGTATCTGGTCGACCAAACTGGAATAAGCCGCGTCATGCCGGGTGCCCGGTTCCGTTTTTTGTTCGAATTTTTTCAGGTAAAGACCGAAATCAAGGTCGAGTTGCCGGTAATCCCACACGATCCGGATCGTTTTATCCGCAGTGTAATGATAGTGAACCTGGTCGGAACCGGGCGGTTGCGGGAGCATGGTCGGCAACATCGCCCTGATCCAGAATTCTTCGGTGATGCCATCCATGCGCAGCCGCAGTTTGGCCATCTGCCTGGCCGGTTCTCCCCGCGAATTCCGTAAAACGGGAGCGGGCGCGATTCGGTATCCGGAAAGATCGCAGGGCACATACTGATCGACGGTCAATTCGACGGCGGCCGGGGTTCCGTCGGCAAACGAAAGCTGCCGGGAAATCAGTGCACCTTCCCGGCCCGGTTGGGTCAGAATTTCGCCGCTCGACACCAGCGATTGCCCCGTCCAATACCGGTAGTACAATTTGCGATCCGGGCCCTGGAGTAGATCGATGCGGGGTAGATCGATCGGGTCCGCCGGATCGCGCAAGCCCGGTCGGTTGGGCGCACCCGATTGGGGAGAGTCGGATTCTGTTCCTCCTTGCCGCGGGGAAAACCAGTATGTTCCGAAAACGCCGAGCAGTTTGGCATGAACGTTCATTTCGGGCCGGTCGGCAAAAAGAACGATACGCGCCGAGGTTCCGTTGGGAGCCGTGACGTTTAACCAAAGAACCGGTCCTCGTGGTTCGATTCGAAGCATTTCAACCGTGTACCCCGAATTGCCGAGCGGATAGCGGACACGATTCTCCGTTCCCTCCATCAATTTCCACACGTCAATGGGATAGGTCCGTCCCCGGATGGAGAGGACGATTTGTCCCCAGGCCCCCGATTTCGGTAAGTCGGTGGGTTGACTGTTGCGGAACGCCTCGACTTCTTCCTGGATATCCGTCGTGTAATAAACGATACGCTCCCCGCCCGATAGGGTTGTCCGGACCGATGTCGGCAAGGAATGAAAGGTGTTTTCCGACGGAAGAGGAAGCCGAAGGGAAATCGCTTCCCAATTCCTGGCGACTTTCGTCTTACGGGGAACGGGGTCGGGAGAATCGCCCGTTGTCGTCCCGCCCGAGGTGGAGGCGTCCGTTTCATCCGAAAGTCTCGCGTTTTGAAAGGCGGCGGGAACCGCGCGTTCAAATCGGACGGAAAGCTCCAACGGGACGGCGGGAAGAACGGATGAATTGGCGTAATAATCGATGACTTCAATCGTTGCGCCCTGAAGCGATACGGCGTTGTCGGTCGGTTTCAACGCAATCGGTTTCAATACGCCGGAATCGCGTTTTCCGAAAAGCATTGCCCATCTTAACGGCACCGTCAGCAAGGGGGAATAATCCGCGTTTTCGTGGAACCAGACACGCGGTTGATATTCCTCCCAGCGGAATGGGCCGGGGGTAAAAGGCAAAACGATTTTTTCCTCCGCCTGCGTGTCGCGAACACGTTCGGCGTCGGCGACCGGGCGTTCCGTTTCCGATTGCACTCGCCCGGAAGCCGTGAAGTCGGAAGCTAAAGAGTCGGAAACCATTGGTATAAAACGAACTTCGAAACATTGTTCGTTTTTTTTGGCAATCGAGGAGGCTTTACCCTCAAAGAGCGAGAGGGTTGCCTCCTCCCCCCACTGCCATGTCAGGGCACAACCCGTCAACAGGATCAGAATCCCCAAATGGGCGAACAAAAACGGCAGATGCCGCGGCTTCCAAGGCAGACGAGTGATCGCGGAACAAAGAATATTCAATGCTAAAATCACCAAAAGAGCGGCAAACCAATGACTTCCGTAAACAGCGAAGGAAGCGACCGGTGCCCCGAAACAGGTTTCCACAAAGGTTGTCCAAACCAGGATGACTAAAAGGACGGACATGAAAACGAGGGCGACTCCGAGCGAACCGGCCCAGCGCAGCCAGACAGAGGGATACAACAGGGCAATTGGGAACGAAAAACGCGATGCGGTTTCCTTTTCGGGCAGCGGAGAATCGGAAGCCGATATTTTTTTGCGAAGTTTGGCCATAAATTCAAAACCCATGTATACTGGAAACGCGATGAAGACGAACATTTGGTCACGTCCGCCTGCCGCACTCACGAGCGACTAACTTCTGTTTGTATAATGATATAAGCGGATCGTTCGAGCGGCAGGCGATTGTTCGCGGGGGGATTGTCAGGCCGTTTACGGCATATTGACTCCAAAGGTACGGCGATCAACGGTAAACGAGACCATTTTCCCCAATCGTAGGCCATATTTACCGGTAAATCAAGGATATCCGTTCATTTTGAGCGATTTTCATGAAAAAAAGCCGTGATGAAATTGCCATTCGCTCCCGGATATGATAGAATCGACGTCGACGGATGGAGTTCAGGAAACACTGATCGCGGGAAACACAATCGAAAGATAACTTTTGGATATTGGGAGTGGTGCCGTTGCAATGAACTGTATTGTTGTCACGCCGGAAAAAACCGTGCTCGATCAGGAAACCACATTTGTCGCTTTGCCGTTATTCGATGGGGAAATCGGTATTGGCAAAGGACATACGCCGCTTGTCGGTCGGCTCGGCGCGGGAGAGTTGCGTGTCTCCTGTACGGATGGAAAGGTCCTGTACTATTACGTTGAAGGCGGTTTCGTCGAAGTGCTGGATGATGGGGTCGTCCTGATGACGACACACGCGTGGCCTGCCTCGATGCTGAATGTGGACGTGGCGGAGAAACAGTTGCAGGATGCGCTGGCAAGGCCCGGTAACACACTGGAGCTTAGCCAGATACGTGAAAAAAAGGTCAATGCACGCCGGGCGCGCCTCCGTTTGGCGCAAAAAATGGCGTCCGAAAAATAGCGGTTTGATAAAAAAAGTGGTTTTTGACTTGCTTTTTTGCGTCGCGGCTGTAGAATACCATTATTGAGGAGGTTTTGAGCAGGGTTTCCTGCGAGTCTATGTTCATTTATTTTTGTTATAGTGCAAAACCTCCTAAAAATGCCCCGGCTTTCCACCAAGGCCGGGGTTTTTTTATTGGACCAGCTTTATCGGCACTTTGTTTTGTCGGTCCATCGAAGGATGCCCATTCCTTCCTTCTGTGAAAAATGGAGCGAATAAATAGATTGGATGGATCATTCCACTTAAAAACGAATTCTTGTCAAAAATTCTCCTCCATACCGATCCATCCTATATTGCCTAATACTGAAAAGAGAGTTACACTATTGGGTAATATGGAGAGGCTGGTGAGGCTGGTCCTGCGGTAGGACTGCCCGACCGCAGCCGCATTCTGCCACCCGTTTTAAGACAGGAGAAAAAAAATGTCGAGAAAGTTTGTGCTGCCCTTTGTTGTTCTCTCGTTGGTTCTTTTTGCGACCACCGCCGCCAACGCCGGTGATTGCAAGCCCTGTGAACCGTGCAAACCCTGCACGCCTTGTGATGTGAAGCCGTGTGTTCCGTGCGAAGTCACCCCGTGCGAACCCTGCGACGTGAAGCCCTGCGAACCGGTCTGCGGCAAAAAGAAGGCCAAGCGCGTTTGGTTCAAGAAGAATCGTCGTTCTTCCTGCAAGCCCTGTGAGCCGTGCCAACCCTGCACGCCTTGCGATGTGAAGCCGTGTGTTCCGTGTGAAGTCACCCCGTGCGAACCCTGCGACGTGAAGCCCTGCGAACCGGTCTGCTGCAAAAAGAAAGTCAAACGCGTTTGCTTCAAGAAGAATCGTCGCTCCTCTTGCAAGCCCTGTGAACCGGTCTGCAAGCCGTGCGAACCGGTCTGCAAGCCCTGTGTTCCTTGCAACAAATAAGTCGTGTAAGGCAGTGACACGAAATCGCGTTGAGATGCTTATTTGCTGAGAGATTCTTATTTGCTGATCCAGGAATAGGGTCGAGAAGGGGCTGCGTGCCCATACAAGAGTCGGGTTTCGGTCAAACCGTCCCGACTCTTTTCTCATTGGGCTGCGCTTTCCGAGTTGCCGGTGGTTCGTGGTCTGCGGCTGCCAGCTTCTTGAGTCTCTGGTATTCCCGTATCAGCAGATGGAGGGCGAGAAAAAAGGTCGCCAAATCGGAAAGCGGGTGGGCAAACCATATCCCGTCAAGACCGGGCAACCAGCCGAAATGCCCGAACATCGGCGGCAACAGGAACAGAAAGGGAATCAGGAGGAAAACCTGCCGGGTCAGCGTTAGGATCAGGGCGAGCACAGTGTGACCGATGGCTTGAAAATAACCGGAGACGATGACAAGCACGGCGACACAGGGGAGCAGCGAGGCGAAAATCCGGATCGCATGGGCTCCCAACTGCATAAGCATCGGTTTCATCGGCGATTGGGGATCGATGAATGGCGAGATGAACAATCCCGGCATGGCCTGGACGATCAGCAGCAGGACCAGGGAGAAGAGGAGTCCGCTCAAGCAGGCGAGTGAAAGAGCACGCTTGACACGGTAATACTGTTTCGCGCCGGTGTTGTATCCCGCGATCGGCTGCAATCCTTGCCCGATGCCCAAAAGTGGCAGGAGAAAGAGCATGAAAACCGTAAACAGGATTCCCATGACGGAAATCGCGAGGTTGCCGCCGTCTTCGATGCCGTGTGCCGTCCCAAAGGCGTTTCCGTAGTGACCCAGTTGGTGGTTTTGCACTCCCTGGAGGACACAAGCGGCTCCCTGCATGACGAACGGCGGGAAACCGATGGAAAGAACCGTCCAGGCAAGGCGGCGGTCGAAACGGATAAAACGCAGACGCCATTTCAGCAGCGCTTTGCCGCTGAGGTAGTACCAGGTGATCCAGGCGACTGCGGCAGCTTGGGCAATGACCGTCGCCAAAGCGGCCCCCCAGATGTCGGTTCGAAGGACGAAGAGAAAAAACCAGTCGAGAATGATGTTCACGAAAGCGGAAATCAGCATCGTGATCATGGCGATCCGGGGTTTGCCTTCCCCGCGAAGAAAACTGTTGACGCCGAAGGAAAACGGCTGAAAGAACGCTCCGGCAATGATGACCGCCAAAAAAGAGCGGGCCGGCGGTAAAACTTTTTCATTCGCGCCGAACAACCGCAAAAGCGGATCGAGAAATGTCAGCCCGAATACCGTGAACGAGAGGGAAAGGACGGCAAACAGGAAAATGGCCTGTCCGAGGATCCGTTCAGCTTCTTCCTTGTTTTTTTCCCCCAGCCGAATCGAGATCAGCGTGTTCGAACCGACGCCGATCATCATGCCGATGGCCAGCAGGATCAACATGACCGGGAAAGAAAGGGTCACCGCGGCGATCCCGTCGTGCCCGAAACGCCATCCGACGAAGATGCGGTCGACGATATTGTAGGTCGCCCCGACCAGGGAACCGCAAATTGCCGGAAGAGAATGCCGCAGCAACAATCGGCCGACCGGGGCGCTTTCGAGTTGCCGTGTCTCCGCCGTCGAATCCATATCGATCTTCAGAAAAAAACAAAACGAGGATGCACCGGACTGTTGGCCGTCATTCCGTACAACGTCCGGGACAGCCCGGCCCTTCAGGTAGCGAGGCGGCTTGTCAACGTTCGGTTTTCAGCCAGAAGACCAATAGTATCTCCAAGTATACTTCGAACGGCTTGCCAATCCTCCCACGAACAATCGCCCGCCGCTCGAACGATCTGTTCAAGCGATTGTCTGCACAGACGTTAAAGGCGGGCGATCGCGGCAGGCCGACTTGACCGAATGTCCGTTTCCACCGCGTTTCCAGTATATCTCAACACGTTCGACCGAAAAGGTTTCGCATGAGAAATCGGCCTTCCGTGGCCAACGACCGTCCTGCTTTTTCGGGAAAAACGGAAAGATGCTCAGGATGTCACTCCGCCGAACCCGTCGATCCATCGCCGGAAATCATCGTCGGAAATCATCGCCGGGAAGCATCGTCGAGGTCGATCGTCGAACGTGTTTAGTCGTCCGAATCGTCGACATCGTAATCGTCCATATCGTTGTCCGACTCCGGGAAATCGTGCGAAGCTTCATTATAGAAGTCGGCGCCGAGGGATACGGATTCAGGGATGTCGTCAAGCAGGGTAAAGGTCCGCTCCGCGACATGCGATTCTTTTCGGGAAAGCGCCTCGGCGGCCTCCTGGCGGTACCTCCACTGCGCATTCTGGTAGGTACTGAAGCCCGTTCCGGCCGGGACAAGGTGACCGAGAATCACGTTTTCCTTGAGGCCGATCAGGTGATCCGTCTTCCCGGCAAGTGCCGCTTCCGTAAGAACTTTCGTTGTTTCCTGGAAGCTCGCGGCCGAGATGAAGCTCGAACTTTGAACCGCCGCTTTCGTGATTCCCAAAAGCTGCGTCGCCGCTTGGGCCAGCTCCGTTTTTTTGCACGTTGCCGGTTTGCCGCCTCCGGCGATGAACTCGGCGTTCTGGCGCTCGAACACGTCGCGCGAAACCACTTCGTTTTCCCGGAAATTCGTGTCGCCCGGATCAACGATCTTCACGCAGGAGGCGACTTCCTTGTTCGTCGCACGGAAAGCGAATTTGTCGATCTGGCTTCCTTCGAGCAGTTTCGTGTCCCCGGCCGATTCGATGCGGACCTTGCGGAGCATTTGCGAAACGATAATTTCGATGTGCTTGTCGTTGATCTTCACCCGTTGGCTGCGGTACACGTTTTGGATTTCACGGACCAGGTATTCCTGCACCGCTTCTTCGCCGCTGATCCGCAGGATGTCGTGCGGAACGAGCGGACCGTCGGTCAACGAATGCCCGGCCCGGACGTAATCTCCGGCATGGACCCGAAGGTGTTTGCCATGCGTCACTTCGTGGATGCGCTCGATTTCCGTTTCTTCATTCCGAATGATGATCGTCCGCTTGCCGTGCCGTTTGTCGCCCAATTCCACGACGCCGTCGATTTCCGCGATGACCGCCGGATCCTTCGGTTTCCGGGCCTCGAAGATTTCCGTGACACGCGGCAAACCACCGGTGATGTCCTGTGTTCCCGTCACGTCGCGCGCGGTCTTGGCGAGGAGTGTGCCCCGTTCGACCCGGGTGCCGTCCTCGACCTCGATGATCGCCTTGCCCGGCAGGTAGTGGAAACCGAACGTTTCCTTGCCGTCCTCGCTCTTGAGGTCGATTTGCGGATGCCGATCCCCCTTGAGGTCGGTGACGATGCGGCGCATCTTGCCCGTGTTGATATCCTTTTCGAGCCGGACCGTTTCCCCGTCGATGATGTCGACGAAATGAACCACACCGGCGACCGTCGCGAGAATCGGAATACTGTGCGGGTCCCACTGGCACAACGACTGGCCGACCACGACTTCCGAATCGTTGTCGACAAGCAGGTGGGCGCCGACCGGGATGTTGTACTTTTCCCGCTCACGGCCTTTCCCGTCGAGAATCGAGATCGCACCCTGCCGGGAGAGCGAAATCTTCTGGCCTTCCGATTCGATCACTTCAAGTTGCGTGTAATGAGCGGTTCCGGCGAATTTCGTGCGAATTTCACTGTCCTCAACGTCCCGTGCCGCCACGCCGCCGATGTGGAAGGTCCGCATCGTCAACTGCGTTCCCGGTTCCCCGATACTCTGCGCGCCGATAATCCCGACGGCTAGCCCCTGTTCGACCAGGCGGCTCGTCGAAAGATCCATCCCGTAACAGTTGGCGCAAACGCCCAACTCCGCCTCGCAGGTCATTGGACTGCGAATCTGGATTTTTTCCAAACCGAGTTCTTCGATCTTGCGGGCGATTTCGCCGGTGATCATTTCATTTTCGCGGACGATCACTTCATCGGTGATCGGGTTCACGATATTCGAACGGGAAACGCGACCGCGGATCGAATCGGCCAGACTGACCTCGACTTTTTCGCCGCGATAGATGACGCCTTTGGTGATTCCCTGCGTCGTCCCGCAATCCTGGCAGGTGATGACGACGTTTTGCGCGACGTCCGCCAACTTTCGCGTCAAATACCCCGAGTCCGCCGTCTTGAGCGCCGTATCGGCCAAGCCCTTGCGAGCCCCGTGCGTCGAACTGAAATATTCGAGCACCGAAAGACCTTCCCGGAAATTCGCCTTGATCGGCGTTTCGATGATTTTCCCGGACGGCTTGGCCATGAGCCCCCGCATTCCGGCAAGTTGACGAATCTGTTCGACGCCGCCGCGGGCACCGGAGGTCGCCATCAAGCTGATCGGGTTGACATACCCCTGCCAACGGGTATCGTTTTCAAGCTCCACCATCATTTGCTTCGTGATTTCTTCACGGGCATGCGTCCAGGCGTCGAGAACCTGGTTGTAACGTTCGTCGCTCGTGATCACGCCGTTCATGTAGTTACGTTGGACCGAGGCGACCTTGACTTCGGCCTCCTTGATGATCTTCGCTTTGCTGGCCGGGGTGATCAGGTCGTCGGTCGCGAAGGAAAGGCCGCTCTTCGTGCTTTCCTCGAAGCCGATCCGCATCAGGTTGTCGAGCAGATCGATCGTCGCGCGGCGCCCGGAATACTCGTGACAGTCGCTGATGACGGTCGCAAGTCCGGCCGATTTCAACGCGGCGTTGTAATACGGCATTCCTTTCGGCAGGATGTCGTTGAAGAGAATACGACCCACCGTCGTTTCGAAAAGCATTCCCTCCCAGACCGGATTTTTCGAAAGCCGGGCATAATCGCGGGGAACGTACGCCGGGGGAGCGGGATTCCCCTTGTTTACGGGCGCGCCGTCCGTCGTTTTGGGTTCCATGTCCGAGATTTTCAGCCAACGCCCTTTCGGCATGCGGACCGTGACTTTGGCGTGGAGATCGACGATTTTCTGGGCGTGCGCGAAAAGCAGCTCCTCACGCGAGGAGAAGATCATCCCTTCTCCTTTCATGCCGGGAATGGTCATGGTCATGTAATAACATCCCATCACCATGTCCTGCGACGGCGAAATGAT
>DOMV01000324.1:1699-4956 GCA_003509805.1 Planctomycetaceae bacterium | reverse complement strand
CCGTTTATACTGTAAACGGCCTGAAACTACGGCATGTTTTTTCCCGCGCACAATCGCCTGCCGCTCGAACGAAACGCTTATGTCATTGTATACACAGAGGTTAGAAGCGCGTGAGTGCGGTAGGCGGACTTGACCAAATGTCCGTTTCCACCGCATCTCCAGTATAGCTTAAAAAACGCCGCGATCAAGGAAATAGGGTGATTTTCCGTTTGAAAACGAGGCGTCAGAGTTGTGTCGGCACCCCATAAAAACCGGAAAAGAGCGTGTATGGAATGGACAATTGATGATTGACAATGGACAACGTAGGGACGCAAGCGAATTCCTTGTTACGGCGGCTGAATTGCCTATCTCCGTTATCAATTATCAATTGGCCATTGTCAATTATTAATTGTCCATTCGTCCGCCGTTATTTTGGCCGGATTCGCGACAAAACGTTGACGCACCCCTTCCGGACGACTAGAGCTGGATTTCCTCCTTGAGGACCATGACCTGGAAACGTTTGCGCAGATCGTCCAGGTATTCCTGCTGGTATTTATCCTGACGCTGTTGCTTGATTTTGTTGCGGATGGTGATTTGGGCCTCGGTGAAAGGGGTGTAGTGCGTCTCTTCGCGCTCGACGACCCGGACGATGTGGAATCCGCCTTTACTCTTGATGATCTGGCTCAGCGTTCCGATCGGCCGGGTAAAAATTTCATTTTCCAGGTGTTCGGAGGCGAGGTCTCCCCGCTTCATCCAATCCCAAATTCCCCCCTCTTTCGCCGTAAGACCCTCGGAATGCTCCCGGGCGATTTTTTCAAAAGGAGCCCCGTTTTTGACGATTTCATTACCCATCCAGGCGATTTTGTTCCAAGCGGCGTCTTCCGAAGGATGATTGGCGGTCGCGACGAACAACTCCGACCATTTGACGCGGGCCTTATGTTCGAATTCCGATTTGTGTTGGTCGTAATACTCCAACATTTCATCGTAGGAACAATCTCCCTCCGCACGCCCGATCGCGGCGAAACCCCAGCTCATCGCAAGCATACGCCGCGTATAGGTCAACCGTTCCCGCTCCAGGGTACTGCCGTATTCGCTTTTGAGGCGGTGTTTCAACTCGATCATGTCGTCCGTTTGGAATTCCTTCATCAACCGGGACAGTTCGTCGCGGTCGAACATGTCGGCGAACTGTTTCTGGTGCATCTCGATTTCCTCTTTGCGCTTGTTGGCGACGAAGTCGTTGTAGAGCAGCGCGAACTGGATTTGTTCGCCGAGCAACGTCGGGTAGCGAGCCATCATGCCTTGCCGGATGAATTCGTCTTTTTCCGCTTCCAGGAACGGACGTTCCGCGTCGGAAAGTTCGTTGTAACGTTCCTTGTAAATACCGAGCACGTCCCGTTTCGCCTGGGGCAGAATGTCGCAGAGCAGGATGCTGTCCGTTCCGACCCGGGCAACGATTTCCGCTCCGTGACAAGGAATGATTTCCGAAACGATAGACGGATTGATCGGCATCCGGGAATCCGGCGGAACGTTCACGGAACCGATCGCCGGGAGACCGCCGGGAGGCGTCGTGGTTGTTTCCGTTTGAAGCGGTTCACGGGAAAGCGGCATGGTCGGCAAAAGCGGTGTCGTCGAAAGCGGTGTCGTCAAAATCGGTGCGGCGGCCAATGAGGCGACGCCGGGAGCCGGCTCAGCCGGAACAAGCGGTGGAAAAGCAGGCGAAAAAGAGTCCGGCGGCGCCATCGCCGATGTTCCCCAAGCTGGAAGCGGGTTGGCCAAAGGTGAGACGCCGTTTTCCATTCCGAAAGGTTCCGGCGTCGCGGTGCTTGCCGAAAATACAGCCGGGTCTGGTCCCGTTGCGGGGGGGGACGGAGAAACGATATCGGACGCGGGCGGCGGGTTCCCGCCCGGAATACCGGTAAGGGGCGATTCCGGCTCTCTCGCGGCTGGATCGACCACGGCAGGAGGAAGAACCTGGAGAACGGGAAGCGTTTCCCGTACCGGATCGGACGAAGGAGGAAGGGAACCTGATCGTGCGAAACCGGCTTCCGGCTCGGAATAGCCCATTAACGGGTGGACCGGATAAATGTTCGGCGGGGCGGTATCGGCACCGGAAACGGGGCTATTCGCCGTCTCCGGCCCGGCAATCGGCTCCGCGTGCGACAGGGGCGTGTCCGGCAGAGACGTATCCATCGGGGGCGACGGCATGTTCACGGTGAACGGTTCCTGGACGTCGGAGGCCGGTTCGATGGGAGAGGACGACGCCGGTTCGGCAAAAGGAGAGGGAGGAAAATCGGAAGAGGGAGTCGCGTTTTGCGCAGGTGAAGAGGTCGGTGAGGAGGCAAAGGGAGAAACCAGCGATGCGGGAACGACGGTGGGAACAATTGCGGGAACGACCGAAACAGCCGGATCGGAGTGTTCGACAACGTGTTCGACCGCGTGTTCCTGCGAGTTTTGTTCCGGGATGGTCGGCGACGGTGTCAGGCGGCTTTCCCGGGCGACATCGACGGGAGGTTCCTGTATAAACGGAGAAACGGCAATAGGATAAGGAACATCCGGATCGGCCGACGGATCCGAAAAGGGAGAGGGCGGAGAGGGTGTTTCCGACCGTTGTTCGGCGACCGGCGATGGCGGAACAGGGATGTCCTGTGAAGGGGCGGTCGAAATTGCTGCTTTTTTAGGTTTGTTCGCGGCAGGTCCCGGTTTTCGGGGCGGCGTCGGCTCTTTTTTCCGGGGGATGAAAAGCTCGTCGAACTCCGATTCGTCGATTTGCGGTTGGTGAGTCGCACTCTTCTTCGGTTCGGCATTCAAGCCGATGGCCGACGAGCATTGATCGATCAATTTCGGATTGATCGCAAAAGCGCCGAACGTCCCAAGGGACGCGAATAACATGAAAAAGTAGAGTTGTTGTCTCACGGTATGTTTGCTTGAGCTGATGGAATTCTCCGAACCCCCCTGGACAGGACGGACGGAAAACGATTCGCTTTCGATACAACGTTGTTCCCGCATATCGGGGGCGACCGGGACGCGCCACGCGCACCTGACGCCCATGCGGCTCGCACTCAATGCCCATGCGGCTCGCACCCGGCCGCGAAGTGTATGAAATCGTGCCGGAGAACGCAAGAGGAATTTCTTGACGGCACCTTGGAGATTCTTCCCGGAGCGATTTCGGGAAAAAGAAGACTGCGCAGGTAAAAATAGCGCGTTATACCGTAAACGGCATGAGAATCGGTAATATGCCGTAAACGGCTTGATAATCCTCCCGCGCACAATCGCCTGCC
>DOMV01000324.1:745-1541 GCA_003509805.1 Planctomycetaceae bacterium | reverse complement strand
GTCGGCTTCGGGAAATTTTCAAAGGTTTTCAGTATAACTTAAACCTTGCCTTTTTCTTTCAGGCAGGCAATCACTTGTTCGGCAAGCTCCTCGGCCGTCTTTTTACCGCCGTCGAGCACCAGTTCAGGCCGTTCGGGCACCTCATAGGGATCGTCGATGCCGGTAAAACCTTTCAATTCGCCCGCTCTCGCTTTTTTGTAAAGGCCCTTGGGATCGCGCTGTTCGCAGATTTCGATCGGCGTATCAACGAAAATTTCGACGAAATCACCCGGTGCGAGATTTTTGCGGACCAGATCGCGATCGGCCCGGTACGGACTGATAAAAGCGGTAAGGGCGATCACGCCCGCTTCGGCAAACAATTTCGCGACCGCACCGATCCGGCGGATGTTTTCTTCTCGATCCTGGGCGGAGAAACCGAGACCGAATCGTTTGGCGAATTCTTCTCCGTGCACCTCGCGAAGCATCGCCCCGTTGGCATTGAGGCCATGCCGGACATTGTCGCCGTCAAGCACGAAACTGTGTTTTCCCAGTTTGTTCAGCTTGTGATCGACGATGTTGGCAATCGTACTTTTACCGCATGCGGAGAGTCCGGTGAACCAAACGACACAGCCTTTGTTTCCATTAAGTTTTTCACGTTCTTCGCGGGATACCGCATGATCGTGCCAATGAACTTCGACGTTGGACATAGAAATACTGCGTTAAGTTGATCGAAAATAAAAAACAGGAAACGACGCACCGAAGCCGGTCGCGTTGCCTACCGAAGTCGAACCGGGGTCTTCATACCGAAGCCGGTTGA
>DOMV01000324.1:0-588 GCA_003509805.1 Planctomycetaceae bacterium | reverse complement strand
GTGTTGTTTCCGATGGGCAGGCTTCCGAATCGTCGGCTTCGGGAAATTTCAATTGCTTCCAGTATATGAGGAAAACGGAAATCGGACGCCGAACGGCGGCTTTACCATCCCATGATCATGTTCGACTCGACGATTTTCCGGGCGGCTTCCAAATCACTGCCGGTCTGCTGCATGTAAAGCCGGATCGCATGGAGTTTGTCGCCGGACGCTTTTGCCAGGCATTCCCGCGCCGTATCGCACGGATCGGTTTTTCCGTCGATGCCGAGCGCCGATTTCGAGATCACCCACGCGTCGCGCGGTCTCCGGGTCACGCGAACCGCCTCTTCCGAAGGATAATACTCGTACAGCACCCGGCGAGCTCCTTC
Organism: Planctomycetaceae bacterium; assembly: GCA_003509805.1. Classification (GTDB taxonomy): domain Bacteria; phylum Planctomycetota; class Planctomycetia; order Pirellulales; family Thermoguttaceae; genus UBA8133. The sequence continues at coordinate 223 of DOMV01000324.1, read as the reverse complement.
TTCATCTTTCGCCCACGTGATGACAATATGGGAATGTGTTTCGATTTCAAATAAGGCCATGTAAATAAAAAATGATGTAAACTGGAAACGCGGTGAAATTGATTGTTTGGTGAAAACTGCTTGTCGCACTTACTCGCCACAACGTCTTTACAAATATCCGGTTGCACGTTTCGTTCGAGCAACAAGCGATTGTTCGCGGCAACCGTTTCAGGCCGTCGTTTCA
>DOMV01000049.1 GCA_003509805.1 Planctomycetaceae bacterium | reverse complement strand
CCCGACGAGCAGCGACCCGGCAAGACCGGGCCGATTGGCGACCGCGACGGCGTCGAGCCGCTCCAGCGGAATCCCCGCACGTTTGAGCGTTTCGTCGATTACCGGAACGATTCGTTCCAAGTGGGCGCGCGAAGCGATCTCCGGGACGACGCCGCCGAAACGCTCATGGATCACATCTTGCGAGGCGACGACCGAGCCGAGAACTTCGAGCGTGTCCGAAACAACGGCCGCCGCCGTTTCATCGCACGTGGTTTCAAGGGTAAGGAGAAGCATCTTTCCATCAAAGCCGGGCACCCGCCCGGCGGGCAGTGTTGTTTTTCGAGGGCAGGCGNNGGAAAACTTAACCGGCTTCGGTACATACCGGAAACGCGGTGAAATTGGTTGTTTGGCGTCGACTGCTTGTTGCACTCACTCGCTCCGAACCTCTTTTTGTACAATGACATAAACGTTCCGTTCGAGCGGCAGGCGATTGTTCGCGGCAACCGTTTCAGGCCGTCGTTTCAGGCCGTCGTTTCAGGCCGTTTGCGGTATAAAATACCATATCCGCCGATGAAATGCAATCGAAACATCTACCGCCGAAACATCTACAGCGGACGCGGATTGGGCACGCAAGTTTTGCCGGCAATTTCCCGGATGACAACCCGGATGACAGACCGGATGACAGCCCGGAACAAGGCGTAGCGCAATGACGGAAATCGTCACCGTAATCCGCCGCTCTTTGATTATGTACACCTTGCGTATCCGTCCTATCTTAACGCTTTGGAGTAGTGACTGGGCCGTTTATTCCAGATTTTTTCTCACTGAGGATTATTACTTCAAGAGTCGGCGTGTGGTTTCCCGATGAAGCGAAATACGAACTGGACTCCGGTCCGTTTCGCGGAACGTATCAACGTCGATTAGTCCCAGGAAAATCCCAAAGTCGAATCCAATCGCGTGTCGTGTTCATGGGTCGAACGCGGCGCGACATGCCAAACGAATCAAGGAAGTTCGTTCGCATTCCTCTCCCAAAACGGTTTTTCGTGGAACCGGGAGCGGCGAATCCTGAACGATGTGAAAGAAAGGATTGTTTATCACATGAAAACCATCAGTGGAATCACGAACGAGCTTAGGGAGAAAAGAGCACGCCGGAATTGGCAGACCCGCTGCGGAACGTTCTTGCTGGGCGTGGTTGCCGCCTGGTATGCAAGCCACCCGTCGCCCTTGAAGGCGGAGATTCTTTCCGATCCGACGGCTCCTCCCGTGACGGTGGTACAGCCTTACGCCGGCAATTACTACTCGCTCAGTGATTTGAGCTCGTATACGAGTTCGACCGGGGCGAATTCCTTCAATGCCGGTTCCTGTACGATCAATGTCACATGGGATAACGCGGGGGCGTTGAACTTTGTCGGCGGCAACGGCCCCGTCACCTTGTCCGGCGGCGATTTCAATAACGCGGACGGAGCGACGGTCAATATCCTGGGCGGTGCGGTCGTCAATTTCGGTTCTTCGGACACGGGAGGGGAGATTACCTTTCACGGCGGCGAGATCAATGTACGGGACGGCGGAACGCTGAGGTTTCAGTGCGATAACGACAATCTGTGGCAGACGGACGTCAATATCTACGGAAGCGGCGTGGTCGAAATGGGGGGCTATACCTCCGGGGGCGATGAAAACATCCGCCTGTACGACGGAGGGACGATTCGTTTCACCAGCGATTCCGTCGGGGCGGTTGATCGCCTCGAACAGATTCAGGGAACCCGGGGAACCATCGATACCGGCGGTTTCACGATCGAGTTGAACAGTGGAATCGCCGACGGGGTCGATATCACCAAGGCCGGAACCGGGACTCTGGTGCTGATGGACAACGGCGGCAGCGGCAGAAAAACGATTACGGCGGGNNTCGAGTTCGCCACGCAAGACAATCTCGGGAGCGGAATCGTCACGTTCAACGGAAAGGGCACGTTGCACAAGACGGTTGACGACACCTCCGATACCCTCACGAACGGCATTATCGTCAACGGAACGTCTTCCCAAGGAACCCTGTACGTCGATACGGCGACGGCCGCGACGGACTACATGGGAACCGACGCCTCCCGATTGACCATGACCGGGACGCTTACCGGCAACGGAACCTTCATCAAATCGGGCGGCGGGACGCTGGCTTTTGACGCAAACACCGTCAACACCGGTTTCACGGGCGATTTCCGGATCGACGGCGGAACCGTCGTCGTGAACACGGTCGAAGCGATCGGGATCAACAACGGCGGCCAGAAGTTGATCATCGGCAACGGTATTTACACCGCCGATTATACGGGCACCCTGATGAGGACGATCAATCTCGTCAACGACGGAACGATCAATCCCTTGTCCCAGTTTTACGGATTCGGCGTGACGGCCGAGAACGTCCTGACCTTGAACGGCGCGATTTCAGGGACCGGAGCGCTCAACAAATACGGGACGGGAACGTTGGTTCTCGCCAATAACGACAACAACTATTCCGGAGCGACGGTCATCGACGACGGCGTCCTCCGGATCAACTCCGGGACGAACCTGGGAAAAACATCGGAATTGGTGATCGGGACTTCGCTGGATCCTTCCAAAACCCCCGTTTTTCGTGTAACGGAATCGACGACGGTCAGCACGAAAGTCGCATTCGGGAATACCACGAGCACGATCGAGATTGTCGGGGCCGCGAATACGACGACTCTGACCGGTTCGTTGTCGGGGAACGGTAATTTGCATAAAACAGGCGAAGGGACGCTTTTCCTGACGGGAGACGGGAGCAACCTGCTCGGGGAAACCTTTATCGATCGGGGAACCCTTGCCCTCCAAAGCGCGCAAAACCTCAACACGAATACGATTCACCTGGGAACGGGCTTCGGCGATGCAACCCTGAGTGTCGTCGCCAATTCGACCGTCGATTTGTCGAATTCGATCGTCATGGATCAGGGATCGATCAAGAACATTCTTAACGTGGCGGACGGTTCCGTATTGCGGCTCACCGGAACCATTTCCTCGACGGTCCCGAGCGCCGCCTTGACCAAAACCGGCGCCGGCACCCTGATTCTGGCGACGGAAAACGGGAACTCCTATACCGGCGCCACCAATCTGGAAGGCGGTACTATCAGGGCCGGGGCGACGGACGTCCTATCCAACACCTCCACGTTGAACATGGGAACGCAGACCGTGTTCGACATGCGGGAGTACGATCAGACGATCAAAAATCTGACGTCGACGGTCGCCAATCCTACCGTCGCGAACGCGCCGAAAGTATTGATCGGGGACAAAACGCTGACCTTCAAGACGACGAACAGCCTGTCCGAGTTCGGCGGTTACATTCTCGGCGAAGGAACCGTCGCAATGGACGGGAGCCCGGCGAGCGTTCAAAGCGCCCGGTTCACGATCAGCGAGGCGGAACGGTTCACCGGGAAATTTCAAATCGACGGCGGCACGCTCCGTCTCGGTTCGGACGCGTACATCACCGGGTTGAGCGGGAAAAACGGAGCGGCGCTGGACGTCTCCCAGTACGATTTGACGGTCGATATTTCTTCGAACCAACAATACGACGGGACGATCATCAATTCGCTCGACGGCGGAACGTTCATCAAAACGGGGTCCGGTGTGTTGACGACGCGATTCATGAATCCCGACGGCGGCCAGTTGTACGATTCGAGCGTTCAACTCGTCCAGGGCGGATTGACCATCCGCGGGGATTGGGAAATGGGCGCGGACAGCACCCTGACGTTCAACATCGACAACCTTTCGACTTCGAATTCCTTCCTGGAAATCAATCTCGTGGGCGACGCCGCGAATTCCCACGGAAAAGCCGACTTCGCGGAAGGAACCAGGCTGAGCGTGAAAGTCGCCGATTCCGGGGGTTGGAAACTGGAATCCGGCCAACACACCATCGGCCGCATCTACGGTAATTCCGACTCCGTCTTCTCGTCGTATACGCCGGAGGAACTGGCCACCAACCTGGGAGCCAAGGATAAAATCCTGACGCCCGACGAGGATGTCAATTCGCTCTTCTACAAGGTCGGAAAACGCGTTTACACGCAAGGAAACAACAAGACGCTGGACGTCGTCGCCGATGTTTCCGGGTTTGCCGGGCTCGGGGGCAATCACAATCAGACCCAGGTCGGCAGGAACCTCGACGGCATCCGGACCGGGAACGCGATTCCGGCGCCGCTGGCCCAGATCATCCAGGACCTGTGGGCATACGGCAGCACGGACATTACCGAAGAAAACAGGGCCGCAAAACAGGCCATGATCGGCGAGGTCATGACCGAACTGTCCGGCGACACGATGGCCAACGCGATGTTCATCGGTTTGAGCCGACCGTGGCGGAGCGCTTTCGACCGGCTCAGTCTCGACGCCCAGATGGTTTACGCCCCGAACCCGCAATATGAACGTTATCCGGGGCCCTACCGCGGACAGGCGGTGTTGAACATGAACCAGGTCTGGTTCACGCCGTTCACCTCTTCCATGGATGTCAATTCCGACGGAACGGCCCGGGCTTTCGGGATTTCGCGGCAGGGATTCCAAATGGGCTATGATCGCCGGATCGCCCAAAACGCCTCGGCGGGTCTCCTTTTCGGTTATTCGACGCCGTACCTGTATCAGGGCGACGACCGCGTTCACGCATCCGATCTCCAGTTCGGGGCCTACGCGGGCGCGATGATCGGGTACTACTTCGAGTTGAAAGGGTTCATCGGCTACGGCCACCAGTGCTACGAGTCGACCCGGGTCGTTCACCTGCCGACGTCCGCGGACCCGTACCGGGTCGCGACAGGCCGGTTCTCGGGCGACACCTTCGCGTTCAGCCTGGAACTGACACGGCCGTTGTTCTTCGGATTCTGCATCGCGAGGCCGACCTTGGCACTCGATTCGGAGCATGTTTTCCGGGGCAACTTCAACGAGCAGGGCGACGCGGCGTTGGCCTACAAGAACACCGATTTCCACCGCACGATGGGCCGGGTCGGCATTTCGGCGGAAACCTGCACCTTCGACCGGTTCAAGGTTCACGGATTGCTCGGTTTCGGTTTCCTGCTCGGTGGCGACGATTACGCCGAGACGTCGGGCCAATATATCGGCGTCGCCGCGCCGACGAACATGGACAACATCCGGAGCGTCGCCGTCGGTTCGTCGTACTTCGAGGCCGGCGTCGGCGGTGAAATCTACATCAACCCGATGAAGACCTTCACCATGTTCGGCGATTACTATGCCTCCTCGACCGATAACATGGCCGTCAACACCGTCATGATGGGATTCCGCTACCTGTACTAAATTCCGGGACTGCGCATACCGTCCGGAAATGGAGACCGCAAACGGCCGGAAATAGTTCCCGCGGGCGTTGTCGCACAATTAAAATA
>DOMV01000106.1 GCA_003509805.1 Planctomycetaceae bacterium | reverse complement strand
TTCGGGAAATTTCAACTGCCTTCAGTATGTACCGTAAACGGCATGACAATCCTCCCACGCATACCCGCTTGCCGCTCGAACGATCCGCGTAAATAATTGCTTTAACAAAAGTTGTGGCATGCGAGTGCGGCAAGCAGGCTTGANNTTTTCATCGCGTTTCCAGTATGATCGACGAACTTTTTCCACGGAGAACTTTCGATGCGCGTTTTTGCTTTTTTCACCGTTGCTTGCATGATTCTCGCCACCTCTTTTATCGGTGCGCAGGAATCCGGGCCGGTCGTAACCGATTCCTCCCGGGATGCGGTTGTCGTCGCCGGTCCGAAAACGAAGATCGACCGCGGCGGCCCGATCGATTTGACCAAAACGCCCTGGTTGGTCGAAAGCGTGAACGTCCCGGCCGGGAGCCCTATATTCAATCGTGAACGGCTTCTCTGGGCCGATCCGATCGCTTTCCTCCCGAACACCGAAGCGGTCGGCCCGGAAATCGTCGTGGAAAAATGGGTAAACGAAGCGCCGAAACATGAAGAATTAGCCGGCAAATATCTTTTCGTCGAAGTTTGGGCGACTTGGTGTCCCCCCTGCCGGCGTTCCCTGCCGCTCTTGAACCATTACCAGGAAAAATTCGGGGACCAACTGGTGGTCGTCGCCATCTGTGAAGCGGCTAAAAACAAGGAAGGCGCGTCGCTCGATCTGGACGGAACGCTGACGTCGATCAAAAACCTCGCGAATATCGAGGGAACGGTCAAACCGGAAGACGTCAAATTCCATTTGGCCGTCGATACGGGACGCCGTTTCGCAAACAAACTCGGCGTATTCGGGATTCCTCACGCGGTCCTGATCGAACCGACCGAAGGGGTCGTCGTCTGGGAAGGGATGCCGACATGGATCGGCTACGAACTGGACGACGTCACACTCGGCAAATATCTCGCGATCGGTGCAAAGCAGAAGGCGGTCGGCAAAATTCCGGAAAAACCGCCGGTCGTTTTTTCGGTCCAACCCGTCGGTCCGGACGACCGGAACGAACGCCCCAAGGCCCAGGTCAAATATGAAGGGGAACGTTGCGGCGGGGAATAAATTTTGGCCTCGGCATCGTATTTCCGGACGGCTCACGGTCGCGGCCTGGTTGGAACGCTTGTTTTGCCATTACAATTGCGCCACGTTTCCCGTTCCTTTTCCATTTGCCCTTAAATCGGTAAAAATCACTGCAAAACCGTAAATTGGACTTGCCTTCAGGGGGAATCTTATGGTAATCTGCCTGATACAGGGGGTTGATACGGGGGGTTTTGTTCGGTTTTCACTCGTTCACGGGAAGCCCCCGACATCCGTTGTTCCTTTTTTCTTGCGAGGATTCCATTTCATGTCACGACGCACCTCATTCCTGCTTTCAACCGCAATACTTTCAATCGCGTTTGCTTTCCTGTTCGGTTGGACCGCTTCGACGCGGGCCCAAGTGGTCAGCTCCGTCGTCGGGGGAGTGTATATCAATGCCGACGGGACGCTCCGAAACGCGACAAGACAGGAGAATGCCGAACTTGAGAAGCAGATGAAAGGGCTCGTTTCGATTATTCCCGGGGGGCTCGATCAGCCTTCGCCGTTTCGCAAGGTATCGCTGAAAATGCTTAACGTCGAGATGCAGCGGTGTGTCCGGGAAGAACAGGATTTCACCCCGGCCATTTGTTTTCTCGGCGGGCTGACGTCGATCAAATATGTCGTCGCCCTGCCCGAAGAAAACGACATCCTCCTGATCGGGCCGGCCGAGGGTTGGAAAGTCGATGCGACCGGCAGCGTCGTCGGTAAAGCGACCGGCGTACCGATCCTGCTGCTCCAGGATTTGATTACGGTTTTTCGGGCCTGGAACACGGATCGGCCTCCGATCATCACCTGTTCCATCGATCCGACGCCTGAAGCGATGCTCAAAACGCAACAGATTACGCGCGTCTCCGCCCGGCAAGGCGAGGAAAAACAACGTCTTCACGCCTTGGAGCAGGCAAACGGCAACCACCTCGTCAGTATCAAGGGAATCCCGGCAACCAGCCGTTTCGCGAAAGTGATCGTCGCCGCCGACTATAAAATGAAACGGATCGGTCTCGGCCAGGAAAAGGCGCCGGTTCCCGGCGTTCCAAGCTATATTTCGCTGATCAATCCAAGGACGAAAAACGCCTCGATCACGCCGCGATTCTGGTTCGCGCCGGAATACGATACGATTACCCATGATTCGACGGGACTGGTCTGGGACGTCGGTTCGCTCAAAGTGAAAACGCTGACCGAGGACGAATATTTCGACGCACGAACGGGACGCCCCCAGGTATCCGGCAGGACGGATATCGCCGCGCAACGCTGGTGCGAGAAAATGAATGCGAATTTTGAGAAACTCACAAAAGCCGACCCCGTTTTCGGGGACCTCAAAAATTGCATGGACGTCGCTATGGCCGTCGCCCTGATCCATCGCGAAGGCTTGCTGGCCAAAACGAATTGCCAACTGCCCATGTTCAGCGACAGCCTTTCTCTTAAATTGCCGACGTATCCGGAACCGAAATACGTCCCGGCCAAATCGGTAATCGAAGGACGTGTCATCGCTTGCGGTGGTGTGGAAATCAACCCTTTTATGAAAATCGCCGAGTCGAAATTAAACACGCAACTCGATCTTCTTGACAAAACGCTGGTTGCCCCGATTGATGAAACCTGGTTTTCCAACCCGAAAACACCGGGAAGGAGCGTGCCTGGAAAACGGTAAAAAACGTTGCCCCACTTGCCGTAAGGCGGATATCCTCTATAATGTGGGGGCGTGGTCGATACACGGAGAGGTGGCAGAGTGGTCGAATGCGCGGGTTTGCTAAACCCGTGA
>DOMV01000027.1 GCA_003509805.1 Planctomycetaceae bacterium | reverse complement strand
GTCAAGCATCGTAAAAAACACGTCGACATCCGTACAAGAATTGCTTTCTTTCGGATCGAGACAGGAGACGACCGCCTTCATTTGAACTTCGGCAAGATCGTCTTCATCAGATATGAAAACATAGGGAGCGAAACCCCTCATAATCGATTCATTCGTATAATCGTTCACGTTGGGAAATTCATTGCGATCTTCCTTTTCGTTCTTATCATCGTCGTCATAATTGACTTCCATGATATGACCATGATGATCCGAAGAATTCTTCACATCCGGATCGTCGTCGGCATCGTCGATCGTGCCGTCGTTGTTCGAATCCGTACGGATACAAAGGTACGCGCCGTCTTTGATTTCGATTTTCGCCGTCGTTTTCGATTCGGCATTGCCGCCGTTTTCTTCGTCCGAGCCTTCGCCGTCTTCCTCCGTTTCTTCGCCGGCCAGCGGGTCCCAGTTGCCCGGCATGCCGTCCCAAGAGGCTTCCGTCAGTTCCAGCACGGCATCTTCACCCTGCTTCGATTCCGGGGTCGGGCTGTCGAAGTCCGTTTTTTCCCCTTCGTCGAGCCAGTCGAAAACCGGATCGAGACGCAACATCCCCACCGTCTGGTCGGCGTTCAGTTGGCCCGTACATTTATATCGGATCGCCATCGACGGCTCGTCGATGTATCCGCCGCCCGCTTGGAACGCACGCAACGCCGCGTTATTCCCCTTGGCCTGGGCGACCAGGTCGTAGTCCTTGTCGATGAATTCCGGACGGACCTTGCCGAGATTTTTTCGTTCCCAAAATTGAGCGAAAGTTTCCGCCGCTCCGCCGTTCCCGGCCGGACGAGACGGAGTGTCCGCTCCGAACTTTGCGGCGTTGGACGACCCGCCCGCGGGCAGAGCCGTTATCGTTTCAAATTTAAGATGGATCGCGAAGTATTTGACATCTTCCGGCAAACCCTCCGGCTTGATTTTCCGTTCGAATTTGATCCAGCCGGGGGCCTGCACCACGTCGGCCAATCGTTCCGACGCTTCCCCGGTTTCGGCGGATATCTCGACACGGCATTCGAAAACCGTGGTTTTCGCCTTGTCCTCGGCCTCGGTTTGCACGTGTTCGACTTCCAAGGTCACTTCTCCGTACTTCGTCCCTTCGATGATCAGGTTTTTAGGCGGCTCCTCGTCCTCGGCGAGGTCCCACTCGAAGGTCGACAGTGCGAGCGGGTCTTCGCCCGCCGTCTCGGCCGGGACGAGGATTTTGAGATGTTCACTTTCTTGCGGGGCCAATTTCAGAACACCATAATCCAAGTCGGACGGATAATAATTTAACGTAACCGTTTTCGTCGCCTTGGCATGGATGAACATCCCTTTGGTTTCCTCTTCCGCATTCGGCTCCGAGTAGCCCGTCCCGGCGATGTCCACTTGGACGACGGTCACCTTGACGGTATCCTCCGCCGAGAGACCGGTAACGCCCGTCCATTCGATTTTACAATCTTTTTGGTCCGTTTTCGAGGTGCTGGCGGCGTCGCCCTGTATGTAAAGTTTGTTCAGATTCTCATCATCAAGATTCCATTCACGGGTCGTTACGGGCGTTCCTCCCGTTTCCGCGTAAAACAGCGAAAGCCCCGATCCCAATGTGAGCTTGATTTTACCACCGGCATTCGTCGGCGCGGCGGTGACGCCCAGTTTTTTTCTTTTTTTGTGACCGAGAAAAACTCCCGGGGCCTNNGGGCCTCTTCCTGATCTTCTTCGAGCTCATCCATGACGGCGTCGAGATGATACACCCCGGCGTCGATTTCCTTTTTGGCGCCGCTGGGCGCGTGGGTGACGGTCAGTTTACCGTTGCCCGGCTCTTTGCCCTGGGCGGTGAGAGAAATCGTGCTTTCATCACGAGGCAACGTCCAGTTCGAGGAAGCCTCCTGTTCCTCCTCCTCGCCGGTCGTTTCGTTTTCGACCATCTCATAAAATTGGAAAAACCCCGTCGCGTCGCCGCCGAGGGAAATTTTTTCCGTATCCAGATCATCCGGTTTGTACGATAACGTCACGCTTGCCGGCTTGGACTCGTCCTCGCTTTTTTTCGTCCATCGCGGCGCGGAAATATCCACGGAAACGACCGTTACCGATGTGCTCGCCGGTTCCGTGCCCGCGCCGCTGTACGTTGCCGTCAAGGTCTGGTCTCCGACGCCGTTGCTCGCCGTCGTTCCTTCCATGTAGGCTTCGTATTTTTCCTGCGTGGCACTCCAACTCAGCGAAGCCGACGCCGTGCCGCCTGTCNNCCTGTTTCCGTTCCGTATAAATTGATCTTCCCTCCGCCCGCCGTCAAGGTAATCGTACCGGTTTTCGGTTTCGGGGACGCCGTTACGGTCACGCCATATCGACCCTGATTAAATTCGTTTTTGACGGGAATGTATTCCTGTCCGGAAACCGACAATACGATGGCTTTCACGGTGAAGGTGCTCGTCGTCGTCGCGGATTCGAAGGAATGCTCTCCGTCGTATTCCCAAGTTTCCGTTTCCGTATTATATTTCTCCCGTTTGACGCCCGAAAACGTTACGGTAAAGGTTTCTTCCCAGGTTCCCGGTTTCGAGCCGGTGAACGTGAACGCGGTGCCACCGATACCGACCCCGCTTTCCGGTGAGCTTTCCGGCTCCGGGTTTTCTGTCGTGGCAAACGGAGTGTACTTTCCCGAAACGCTGGGACCGCTGTAGATAACTTCGCCTGAATACCGGTATTCTCCGGTATTCGCCGGCATGTCCGGCTTCGTAATGGAAATTGTTCCACCGGCCGTTTCGCCGACAAGCAACTCGGTCGGACTTGCGCTGACGTCGATACTCCCTTCGCCCGCCCATGCCATGTTCCAGGCCGTAAAAAAACAAAGGCACGAAGTGGCAAGCAAAATCCCGCACGGGCTCTTGTGACGTTTCATCATATCGATCCTCGTATTATTTATTGTGTCAAAAAGACAACCGTGTCAAAATTCAGTTCGGTTTGCGCTTCCATGCCTTCGGAACAGGTTTGAATTCCGGGATCTTGATGCGGATGCCGTTGGCTCCGTCATGGGTGTCGGAAGGCCAGATGCTCGGCGGCTTCGATTTTCTGTTGGCTATTTCCACGAGAAAATCATCTCTCGCCTTGACGTACTTTGGGTCGCGAACGCCGAATTGCCGCCACGCCTCCGCCATGTCCGCCTCCCACGTTTTCCGCTGCTCGACGGGCCATTGATTTAAGTGCCACAAAAGTGCCCGGTAGAGCCGCCGCTCACTGACTTGCCAATACCCGGGAGCGCGGGCCGTCCGCAGGGCCGTGAGTTGAGCTTTTCTGTACACGCCGACTTGCCCCTGTTTGTCCGCGATTTCGTGCGATTTCAGCCAAAGGTTCCGCGCCTGAGTCGCTTTTTGCGCCGTATAATGCTCCGGTATTTCAGGCGGATTGCATCGGACTTTTCCCATCCAGGGCGACAAGCCCAGGCGATCATGGAGCGTTTCCTCGCCGAGAATCCGATCAAGCGCTACCAGGGAAACGATTGTGTTGAAACTGTAATTCTTGCGGATTTTCACGAAATAGTATTCCGGTCCCTTGACCACGAACTGTTTATGCACGCCGCCCCAAAAATCACGTATTCGGCTCTTCGCAAGCGGCGGAGAACGGAGGACTTGATGTTCCGCAAGTTCGGAAAATATCTGCCAGTCAAGGCCATCGGACCATCGCTGCTTCGTCGGTGATTTGTAAATTTCAATCATGTAATCACGATGCCGATTATGGCCGTCGTGGCCGTCCTTATTCATGAAGTACATGTCAAGGCGATAGACTCCGGGATTCTTGACATCCAGCACATACCACAAGTCCGGCCCGTCCATCATCATTGAATACGCCTCGCCGTGATCGTCCCATTCCGACTGACGCCTGTAAGCGGCCAAGGGAGTGTAAAGCGATCTCGGATTGTCGGTCTTGATCCAATGGACCCAGCGGCGAATCGTGTCGCCGTCCGTTCGATTCGGGCCGATAAATCCTCTGACTTTGAAAAAATCCTCGTTGTACTGAAAATTGTGATCAAAAGGCGCATTCGCACCGCACATGACGGCGTATTGTCTGCCGTATCTTCCGACCCAGTCGCCCTGCGTTTTCCAGTCTTCGCCGTAGTAGGCGGCGTAAACCTTCGGGAGCGGTTTGGTTAGTTTTTCCAGCTTTGTCTGCATTGCTTTGATTTCCGCGACGGTCGGCG
>DOMV01000330.1 GCA_003509805.1 Planctomycetaceae bacterium | reverse complement strand
ATCGAAAACGACAAGCCCGAAACGCGAACCGCGAAAGAAGTGTTTTCACCCTCACGCCAATCATTCGCACATGCCGAAAAGAACGATTGGCATGAAAATGTCTTTATGACATCCGGGCACGCCGAAAAACGTACGGCATGATTCATGCCATTCCTATCAAAACCAACGAAAAAAACGGACATGCCGGGATTATGTGAGCGATAGCGATTCTTTCTTGAGTTTGCGCTGCACATACGCCTGAACCTCCTCAATCAGATGAATGGGCAATCGGACCGCTTTGGTTTCGCAGCCGTATTTGCCGGTCCCTTTGGGACGTCCCGCTCCGACACGTTTCCCTCCGCGACCGACAGAGAGCGTTTGGCTCTTTTCGCTCTTTTTTGTAACGTGAGTGACGGTTTTGGTATCTTTCTTCTTGGGCATGAAATTCTCCTCTCGTTGTAAATGGCACACATCCCTACTGATAGAGCACAGGTAGAGACCTTTGTTGTTATATGTACACAGCATAGCATAATCAAAATCGGAAGGCAAGCGATATCGGGCCGTCGCCCGTGTAAAAATACCTATTTGCACACTTCCCGGCCACGCTCCCGTGTTCCGAAATTCAAACAAAAACGACATGCCGAAAAGACGCTTTCTCTTGACTTTACGGGAAATTCAAGTATATTCGGGATTCGCGGGACTATACTGGAAACGCGATGAAAGTGAACATTTGGTCACGTCTGCCTGCCGCACTCACTCGATCCCAACCCCTGTTTGTATAATGACATAAACGGATCGTTCGAGCGGCAGGCGATTGTGCGCGGGCGAATTGGGAGAATTATCAGGCCGTTTACGGCATATCCCCGCGATTTTTTGCCCGAAACGCTCTTGCGTGTTTTTACATCATCGATTCGAAGGTGTTTTTTTCCTTTCCCGGGAAAAATCCTTCTCCAAAAATTGAGGGGACGATGGTAGAAAAGAATAAGGATGCAAAAATTGAAAACCACAAAGGCGACGAGTTCCGCATGGTTCGGGAAGTCGTCGAATCGCTCGCGGTCGCCCTCGTCCTCGCCTTTCTCTTCAAACTTTTTCTCGTCGAACTTTTCGTCATCCCGACGGGTTCCATGGCCCCGACGCTCATGGGATTCCACAAAGACGTGATCTGTACCACCTGCGGGTACGAATTTCCCTTCAGCGCCAGCGAGGAATTTCCCGAAGCGGTCGGGCAGGGACGACGAAGCGAACATGCTGTGGACAGACCGCTTGTACTGGGAGGAACATGCCCTCAATGCGGCTTCACCATGTATGTCGGAAAAGACAACACGACCGGAAAAGATTACCGCTCCTACCCGGGCGACCGTATTCTCGTCAGCAAATACAATTACGAGTTCCGGGCTCCCCGGCGGTGGAACGTCACCGTCTTCCGCTATCCGGGAAAAGCCCAGGTCAGTTACATCAAGCGTCTCGTCGGCCTCGAAAATGAAACCATCCGTATTCAAAACGGCGATATTTTCGTGAAAAAAGCGGGAGAAAACGAATTTCACATCCAGCGTAAACCGTCACGACCGCTCCATGCGATGCTCCAACTGGTTTATGACAACGACTATGCCGTCCCGGCCCACCATAAACTCGGTTGGCCGACCCGTTGGGGGGAGCCGGTCGCCGAAACGGATGCGAAAACCGGTGACGTTTGGAGCGTTTCCGATGATTATCGCAGTTTCACGACGGAAGGTCGGGCGAATGCCGACATGCCGGAAGAAGCGGACGCCGCTGCCCCGGATAGTGCTGTTCCGGATAGCGCTGCCCCGGAGGACGGTTGGCTTGTATACAGGCATTTTATCCCTTCCTCGCATGATTGCTGGGCGCTCGGCCAAAACATGCCGCCCGACGATCTCGATGCCGTTCGCCCGCAATTGATTACCGACTTCAACCCTTATAACAGCGGGCTCGTCAATAATCCCGCGGAGATTCGCCGCTCGGCAAGCGACCTGATCATTCCCCGCGAAGTCATGAAGGACGGGAACGTGGTCCAAGAGAAGTTTTGCCAAAAAGATCCCGATACGGTCGGCCTCAACTGGGTCGGCGACCTGGTGCTTTCCTGCGAATTGACGACGCCCGCATCGCCGCCGTCGTCCTCGCCGCCGTCCCCGAAAACGGTTGCCCCGCGTTTTCAGGCAAGGCTCGTCAAGGGTGCCCGGACATTTCTGTGTTCCATCGATCTCGTAACGGGAACGGCCACGCTGTCAATTCCCGGCGTCGAAGCGTTCCCGCCGGTTTCGGCGACGACCCCCGTTCGTCTCGGCCGTTCCCACCGTGTGCAGTTCGGCAATCTGGACGAGCAACTCCGTCTCTGGGTCGACGGCAAGGAAATCGCATTTGAGAACGGGGCGGTCTACGATCACCTCTGTGAAGGCGGCGACGCGGTGCTCCCCCGCACGCGGAGCCCGAATCGGCTTGACCTGGCTCCCGCTGGCATCCATGTGCGCGGCACTTCCGCCACGGTTGCCCATCTCAAACTGATGCGCGACCTGTATTATATCGCCTGCGACCGGGAAACCAGAAGCCTGACCTGCGATTTGCTCCGACCGCCGTTTTATCTTTTCGGTTCCGGCGGGGCGGAACAACGCAATGCCCGTGTGCTTTCGACTCCGGAATTGTGGGACGCGTTCGGTAAAACCCGTGTCGTCGATTTTCCGCTCGAAAAAGACCAATTCCTCCTGCTTGGAGACAATTCGGCACGCAGCCAGGACAGCCGGCTTTGGGATGAAGGGGGGATTCCCCCTTATGTTCCCAGGGACCTTTTGGTCGGTGAGGCGATCCTCGTGTACTGGCCCCACGGTTTGCCGATTCCGGGACTCCCGCTCAACTGGATCCCGAATTTCCCGCAGATGCGTTTTATCGATTGAACGCCCGTGATTCCGCTTGATACCGAAGCCGGTTGAGTCGCGGGTAAACTCCGCCCGCCCGGTCCGCCTGTTTACTCTCCG
>DOMV01000018.1 GCA_003509805.1 Planctomycetaceae bacterium | reverse complement strand
TATACCGTGTCCTGGTCGCCGGCGTGCTCGATCAGGCGGCACTGGAACGGTTGCGGCGCGGAATCCGGCTGGCCGAGGGGTTCGCGAGACCCGACCGGGTCGTCCTCAAATCTCATTATAAGCAGAGCACGGTCCTCGATATCACGCTTTCCGAGGGAAAAAACCGGGAAATCCGCCGGATGCTCGCCCAACTCGGCCACAAGGTCATGCAATTGATCCGCATTTCCGTCGGGCCGATCAAACTCGGCGACATGACGCCGGGCGATTGGCGCAAACTGACGCCGGAAGAAGTGCGACGCCTCCGGAATGCCTGAAATATCCGCGTGTTACGGAAACCGGTGCCATATTCGCCAAGCCCAGTAAAGGAGCACGACCACCAGCGTGATCCGCGCCGCGGTGAGGCCGAAAAAAGAGCCCCGGATTTGCGGATATTTTTGCCGCAGGGATGTCCCCCACGGGGTATACTCAACGACAACGCCGCAAAAAACATACGGGATCGCAAGCAGGGCGAGCGGATTCCACCGCACAGCCTCCACGAGGTTGCCGTGGAGCAATTGATGAACCATCCGCTGCGTTCCGCACCCGGGACAGGGCAGACCGGTCAGTTTCTTAAACGGGCACGGCGGGAAAAACGCGTTTTGCGAGGGATCGAACCGGTGATAAAGCCAAACCAAAACCGCCATTCCCGCGAGAACCAAGAGAACGGAAAAACCGGTTCGCCGTTTCATCCCTGCTTTTCTCCTTCAGTCCGGGAATGTGGTTCCCGGCTCGNNCGTCGACAACGGAACGCGGTTCCCGGGCCGTCGACAACGGAACGCGGTTCCCGGGCCGTCAGCGGTTTTTACATTTCTGCCACGGCGCCGCCGATGACGCCGAGTACCATCATCCCCACGTACAGGATGGTGACAACGAGGCCGCACGCAAAGGAGACGATGGTCCACATTTTGGCCGTGTCGGACGCTTTTTGCGCGCCTGCGTAATCACCGGCCTGAAATTTTCCGGAAACCTGCGCCGCGAAAATAATGGCAACGATCCCGAACGGCAGGCAGCAGAGAATGGTTGCCACAATCGATTCGACGAGCCAGTTTTTAGGGCATTGTTGACCGGAAGATGGGTAGGGGGGGGCGTCTGGATAGCTCGGATTGGACATTTCGCGTTTCCTTATTGTGTTATTGATGGTGTTCCGAAACCGGTGAAAAACAACAGATCATGTGTACCACATACGTTTATAAAAAGCAATCGGTTTAAGAAATTTTTTTCAAAATGAAAACGCTCCTACTTTTGCGCCACGGAAAATCCTCCTGGAATGATCCGGGACTTGCGGATTATGAACGGCCGCTTTTACCGAAAGGGGAACGGCGGACGCGCAACGTCGCCGATTTCATGCGCAAATACCGTGTTGATGACGGCGTCGACGGCGGCGTCGACGGCGGGGCCGACGAATCGAGCCTTGTAATCGACCGCATCGTTTCCAGCCCCGCGGTCCGGGCCGGGGCAACAGCGCGAATCGCCGCCGGAATCCTGGGGATTCCGCAGTCGCATATCTCTTACGAAGAAAGGCTTTACGATTCCAGTGCCGATGATTACCGAAAAGTTGCCGACGCGTATTGGGAACGGTTCGACTCCATCATGCTTGTCGGGCACAACCCGATGATTACCGAATTTGCCAACCGTTTCCTGCCGCTCCCGATCGACAATCTTCCCACGTCCGGCTGCATCGCTTTCCGGTTCCAGGGAGGCGTCACCCCGAACGTTCTTTTTGCGATTTTCCCAAAACGTCTCGGTTCTTGATCGTATCCGCCTTATCTTGTCCGTCTCATCATGTCCGCCTTGGGATCGGCGCGTCGCGCGGGATCGACAAGTTGCGATTGACCCGAAGTCGTTTTTTTCCTATGATTTGTACAGGTCGCGTAATCCAGATGAACACTCCATGAAAACCCGGGAATCCGAGGGCCGACCGTTGGCAAAACGACCATGAAACTCACGCCGCGCTACATCAATCGGGAACTCAGTTGGCTCAATTTCAACGAACGGGTTCTCCAGGAGGCGAACGATCCGTCGGTCCCGCTCGTGGAACGCCTGGTTTTTCTCGGGATTTTTTCCAACAACCTCGACGAGTTCTATCGGGTTCGATACGCTTTCATCAGCCGCTTGGCCAAGATGGAAAAAGAAGTCCGCGACCTGGAAGAGATCGACTTCGATCCCGTGGCCCTGATGAAGGCGATCCAGAAAAAAGTCGGCCGGCTCAACCGGGAATTCAACCATATTTTCGAGAACATCCGTGACAAACTGGCCGTCCAGGGAATCCGTTTTCTCGATGAAACGAAATTGAACCGGGAGCAGGGCGATTTCGTGCTGCATTATTTTCGCAAAACGGTCCGGCAGCATCTTTTTCCGATCATGCTCGACCGTTTCAAAAATTTCTCGAACCTCCGGGACAACCAGATTTACCTCCTGGTCGACCTGAAGCATAAAAGCAATCCGCTGATCGAGAATCACGCGCTGATCGAGATTCCCTCGGAATTGCCGCGATTCCTCGTTTTGCCGATGGGGGCCGACGGGGTTCACTACGTCCTTTATCTCGACGACGTCATCCGGTATTGTCTCGCCGACGTGTTTTCGATGTTCGGGTACAACGAGTTCCGCGCCTACACGATCAAATTTACACGGGACGCCGAATTGGACATCGACAACGACATCTCCAAGAGCTTCCTGGAGGTAATCAGCGAGGGCATCAAGGCCCGCAAGCACGGGGCGACCGTCCGGTTCATTTACGACGACCGGATGCCCAAACGGGTCCTCGAAAAGATCATGCCGAAATTCGGACTTAACAAACGGGACACGCGCGAACCGGGCGGCAAATACCACAATGCGAAAGATCTCATGAATTTCCCGAAACTGGGACCGGCGGCGCTTTATTATGAACCGCGTCCCAGCCTGGATGTGAAACGGATCGCTGAAGACGAGATTTTTCTCGATACGATTCGCCAGAAGGATATCTGCCTGCACTATCCGTACCAGACGTTCCGATACATCATCGACCTGCTGCGGGAAGCCTCGATTGATCCGGCGGTCCGGACCATCAAGATGACCATCTACCGGACGGCCAAGGATTCCAAGGTCATCAACGCCCTCATCAACGCCGCCCGAAACGGCAAGGAGGTCATCGTCTATGTCGAACTCCAGGCCCGGTTCGACGAGGAGCTCAACATCCGCTGGGCCGCCCGGATGCAGGAGGAGGGCATCAAGATCATTCAATCGACGCCGGGCTTGAAAGTACACGCGAAGCTGATTTTGATCCGGCGCAAGGAGAACAACGAGAACGTGTATTACGGGGCGATCGGGACGGGCAATCCGAACGAAAGCACGGCAAGGACGTATGCGGACGAACACCTGCTGACGGCCGACAGGAAGATCACTTCCGACATGAACAAGGTCTTCCACATGCTCGACGACCGCAAGTTCTTCCAGCCGGAATTCGAATCGTTGATCGTTTCCCCGTTCAGTACCCGGTCGTTTTTCATGAAAAGAATCGACCGGGAAATCCGTAACGCCAAAAAAGGGAAACCGGCCTGGATACTCATCAAAGTGAACAACCTCGTCGACCGCAGGATCGTCGATAAATTGTACGAGGCGAGCGTCGCCGGGGTCAAAATCGACATGATCGTCCGCGGCATTTGCACGTTGATTCCGGGCGTCGCGGGCATGAGCGAAAACATCCGTGCCGTGCGGATCGTCGACCGTTTCCTCGAACATTCCCGGATCATCGTGTTTTGTTCCGGGGAGAAGCCGGAATACTACATCGGCAGCGCCGACTGGATGGAACGCAATTTCGACCACCGCATCGAGGTGACGACGCCGGTTACCGATCCGGAAATCCAGAAGGACCTGTGGCGCATGTTGCAAATCCAGATTGCCGACAACGTGAAGGCCCGCCTGATCTGTGACGAGAAGCCGAATATGCCGATGTCGCTCAAAAAGGGCGCCAAACCGGTTCGTTCGCAAGTCGAGTATTACCGGTATTTGAAAGACAGGGAAACCCCGTGACGCCGTCCCGGACTCCCCGTTTGCGTCGATTTTACATCGATTATCCGTCGATTATCCGTCGATTATCCGTCGATTATCCGTCGATTTCCATTGAAAGCAGGTCGTGCCCGAAGGAGATAAAACACACGAACCGACACCGAGACGCCGCGAACAGGCTCGCGAGGAGGGTCAGGTTGCGCGCAGCCAGGACCTGGCTTCCGCGGTCGTCGTGATGATCGGGATCATTCTCCTGATGACGCTCGGCAGGCAGTTGGCCGAGCAAATGGGCAATTACACCGTTTATTGTCTCGGCCACAACGTTTTTCTCGGCAATTTCCAGGACGCCGACGAACTGTTTCAGAACGCGGGCGCCCATTGGTACGAGATGACGCTCCGTTTTTTGAAGCCGCTTTCGGTCATTTTCCTGCTTCTCGTGCTGATCGCGATTCTGGCCAACCTGTTCCAGACGGGCTTCCTCTGGCTACCGAACAAACTCGGGCTGGATTTCACCCGCCTCGATCCCATTAAAGGGTTCGGCCGGATATTTTCCATGCAGGCGCTGGTGCGGCTTGGCATGGGGGTCGTCAAACTGGCAATCGCCTCGCTGGTCGCCTATTACGCCGTGATCGGCTCGGTCAACCAAATCATCGGCACGACCGAGACGGACGAACGGCAGATCATCGCCTATATTTTCAGTTTCGTCCTCTGGGTCGCCCTCAAAGTCGCGGTCGCCCTGGTGATTATCGCGATCATCGATTTCATGTATCAATGGTGGAAACACGAGCAGGACCTGAAAATGACGATGCAGGAATTGCGCGACGAAATGAAAAACATGATGGGCGACCCGCAGATTCTTTCGAAGCGGCGCCAGCTTCAGCGGGAAATGGCGGCTCAGCGCAACGGGCAGGGCGTACCCCAGGCGGATGTGGTCGTTACCAACCCGACCCATTTCGCCGTTGCGCTCAAATACGATCCGGAAACGATGAAAGCCCCGGTCGTCGTCGCGAAAGGAGCCGACTTTCTCGCCCGGCAAATCAGGAAAATCGCGGAAGAACACGGAATTCCGATTCTCGAACGCAAACCCTTGGCCCGGGCCCTGTTTCGAACGGTCGAGGTCGGTCAGCCGATCCCCGCCGAACATTATGCCGCCGTCGCCGAAATCCTTGCCTACGTCTACAACCTCAAAGGTAAAAAGGTTCCCCAAGCGGCATGAATTTCGACGTAAAACCGTCTTTTCACGGCTCCGGGATTATGCTATACTGAGCCGGTAGGTTCTTTTCCCGAAAATTCCGTGTTCCGTATCCCTTGTCGCCGAGGAGGATCGACCATGTTCGCTAAGGGTGTCAAATTACTTGTCGTTTCCCTGCCGTTTTTCTTCGTGGTCGGCGTGCTCTCCGCCCAGCCGATCGCTTATCAAACCTGGGCAGTGGACGCGGCGCAGGAAGGCCGTCGGGATGCCGTGATCGCGTCTTTGGGAAGACCCTCCCTCGACGATCGGCCCGGTGTGGAGCAATTTTTCAAATCCTACTACATCGCGCGATGGACCGATGCGGCCAACGAATCGCAACTGGCAACCTATCGCCGCGAGTTGCTCAAGGACGATTGCACGAAAGTACACAATAACAACCGGGCCTACCTGCTCGGGCTGATCCAAACCCAGATGGCGTCGATCGCGGAAAACAAGGATATTTTTCCGGCAGGGCGATACAATGCGATCCTGACGATCGGGATGCTGTCGGAAAAAGAGGAGTCGGGCTCGACTCCGCCGGTCGTTTATGCGGAAGCGCTGCCGTACCTGGTCAAAACGAGCACGAACGAGGAGATGCCGCCGTACATCCGGGTCGGGGCGCTCGGAGGCGTCGTACGCCACGCGCAGGCCGGAATCGCCGATGCGGCCCGACGGAACGATGCGCTTGCGTTGTTCTGCCGTATCATCGTCGCGGGAAAACCGAAAGAGGATCGACCGGTCGACGAGCAACAACTTCTCGATTGGAGCCGCGAAAAGGCCATCGAAGGCATCCAGGGGTTGAGATTGACCGGAGCCCGGCAGGAAGGCTTGGCAACGCTGCTGGAAGTGGCCGAGTCTCCCGCGGAAACGCCGCAAATACGGTATTTGGCGGTTCGCGCGCTCGGGGACCTCGATTTCGAGGCTGCCGTGGCGGCCGGGGCGGAGGTTCCCTTTCAAAAAATCGCGACCGTCATTATCGAACTGGCGAAATTCACCTGCCAGAACGAACCGAAGTTGATTCAAGAGGCGCTCATGGATTCTTCCGTGAATCTCGCCAACCTCCAGCAGGGCGGCAGCGGTCGTCCGATGATGCCGGTATTCGGCATGGGCGCGGCAAGAGGCGGCGGTCCCCCGGGGGCGGCAAATCCCGCCGAATATGAAATGATCAGTGAATCGATTTCCCGACTCAAGTTTGCTTTTTCGTCGTTTCGCAACGGTTTGCTCGGCCGAAATTCCCGGGTGAGCGGCGCGGACAACGCCACGGGAATCCTTCCCTTTTTGAAAGACGATCCCGCCGAGCGAAAAATTAACAACACGGCCAGGTTGTTTCAAACATTCATGGAAGTCCTGGACCAGGGACCGGCTCCCGCGGCCAAACCGGCGCCGGGTACCGCCGCTCAGACGGTTCCGGTCGATCCGAAAGCGCCGAAAGTGACGCTCCAGGACATTGTCGAGGAACTGGAGGCCCTGCTGGAAAAAATCAATGCGAATTTCCCGGCATGAAGCGGGCCGGCCGGATAGACCGCAAACGGCCTGAAATTGTTCCCGCAAACAATCGCTTGTCGCTCGAACGAAACGTGCAACAAGATGTTTACAAATGTCCTATGGCGCGCGAGTGCGACAAGCGGCCTTCGCCAAACAACCAATCACACCACGTTTCCGGTGTCATTTCCACGAGTACGCCGACCGGCTTCGGTGAAAGTGTAATCCGTTGTGATCCGGATTCATTCGGACAGGTTTGTCAGGGAGGATAAAACCGATGTCGTTCGTGTCGTTTTTGCGGCCGATTTTTCGACCGTTTTTCGGGCCGACGGTCTTTTGGTGTCTGCTTTTGCCCGGCATGTTCTTCGCCGGTTGCACGGCCGTTTCCTGGAAAACGACTTCTCCCGGAGTCGTGCTTTCTTCCGAACCGCATCCGGACAGGCCGATTGAAGAAGACCGGGAAGGCGAGGAAGAACCGGTTTTGGCAGAATCGACCGAAGAATCGATACGCGATGCCGTATCGCCGGAGATGTTGTCCCGCCACGAAACGGATTTCGATGACAGTGATGCGGACGAAACGGAAGCACGGGAAGATCCGGGCATTTCCGAAACCCCGGGCAATGCCGTAATCCAAGGCGATGCCGTCCCGACTTTCCCGGTGAAAAAGCCGGACATTTCCCGCCAGGAATTATCAAAAGCCCTTTCGGCGGACACCTGGGTGCGAAACTACAACGCCAACCCCGACGGCGACCCGGGAAAACTGGGGAAAGCGCTGGAACAACGCCGGGACGACCCTTTCGCTCATCTGAACGACCCGAAACGACGGCATGATCCCGGCGCGGTCTATTCCAACAGCGTGCTTTCAAAATACCGATGGTACCACATGGAACTCGACAAGGCGGAAAGCGTTCTCGGCGCAGGCCAAGGAAATACCGGGCTCCTTGAGCCGGCATCGTTTCTTGCCGATCCCGATCCCTTGATCCGAACCAATGCCGCGATTCTTTGCGCACGTTTGAAAAAAGACGACATCCCGCCTGCCCTGGAAAAACAGGTGGAACGGATATTGCGGAAATCGTTCTACAATCCGAAATCCAGCCCGGCCTTGCGAGCCGCGGCAATGGAAGCGCTCGCCCGCGACCCGGGGACGAGTCCCGACGTTTTTCTCGCCTTGCTCGAAGAGCGGCGATCCCAATGGACGGAAACGACCGTCAATCTGCCGCAAACGTCCGCCGCGGCGATGTGGGGCCAGATTCTTCCTCCGCCGCTTTATGTCGAATTGCTCCATTCGCTTGCCGAACGCATCAAGCCGTGGGAGGACGCATGTTTCCGTAATGCGCTAACGCATCCGTCGCGCGACGTGCGGTTGGAAGCGGTTTCCCATTGGAAGAACAATCCGCCGAGCAGCGAAGAAATGGTCGCGGCAATCGAGTCGCTTACCGCGTCCGAAGCGGTCGGACACGGAGAAATCCCCGACGCCCCCCCTGCATCCGTTTCTCTGCCCGTATCGCTGTCCGGATCGCTGCCCGTGCTCCCGGAGGAAATGATCGCCCTGTCCAAAGGCGATTCCGACCCCAAAGTCTTCGGGGAGGTCCTCAAAACGCTGGCGGCCTGGAACCATCCGACGGCGATCATTCCCATTCGAACCGCGTTGAACCATCAATACATATCGGTCAAATGCGATGCGATCGAAGCGCTCGGGGTACTCGGCGGCGTGGAATCGCTCGGCTATCTCAAAAAAGCGACCGGGGATTCTTCGCCCCGCTTGCGCGCCGGCGCCGTCCGGGCGCTGCGGAATCTCGGCGAATACGAAGAAGTCTACAACATGAGCGGCGACAAGGGGACCGAAGTCCGCCTGGAAGTCGCCAAGGCACTAACCGACGGGGTCAATCGGCGTTCGGTGGAAATCGCCAAACAATATTTTTCCGATATTTCGATCCAGGTAGTTCGGGCGACCATCGACGCGACCGCGGCCTGGCCGCTCGACGTCGTCGGTCCGATGCTGATGGATATGATGGACAGCCGGGTGCCGACGTATCGCGGATACGCGACCGAAGCGCTCGGCAAACGCTGGGCTCCCGCGGCGACGTTTCATTACGTGGACATCGCCGGTCCGTCCGATCATTCAGGAAAACCGTCGAAAGCCGGTGCCGCCGATCAACTGAGCCGTACCGCTTTGCGATCCGAAGCGTACGCCGCGCTCAAGGGACGTTTCGAACGGGAAATCGCCGGAGGAACCCTTGCCGACGGCGGAAAAATCCTTGCCGAACAAACGAAACCGATCCGATCGGTTTCCGCACCGGAAACCACCTTGGCAAGGGAAACGCGCGACGGCCTTCAATCCCGCGACGTTCATGTCCGGCGACGCACGGTCGTCTCCCTGTATGAACAAGCGACGGGTGCTCCGTTCCCGGCGCCCGTCGTCGAACAAATATGTCGTTACGCCGCCCGGGAAAACGACCCGATCGCCCTCAACGGTGTCCTCATCCTGCTTGCCTTGCCGAACGAATCGCAATCGTCGTCGGCGGACTCGTTGACGGCGGACTCGTTGACGGCGGACTCGTTGACGGCAACCCGACTCCTGGCAGCGACCTGCCTGGCGCATTCGAATCTCGAAGTGCGCAAACGGGCCGCCCAACTGCTGGGTGCCCGACGGTCGCCCGAGGGACTCGACACGCTCACCACGGCATTCGCCGACCCGAACGAGGAAGTCGTTCGCGCAGCATTGGAAGCCGTCGGCCGGTTTGACGTCGACGAAATCGACGAAATGGACGAAATGGGGCAGGCGGAACGAAAAACGACGCTGCTTCAATTGTGCCGCGAGCTTCAACGACACCGCTCCGCGATGGTCCGTGTCGATGCGGCCCTGGAATCGTACCGGCTCGGCGATCCTTTCGGCCGGGATGCCCTTTCCCGTTTGTCGCAAACGCAAGACGATTCCGTGCGGCTCTATACGGCGCGCCGCCTGGCGGCGACGACGGAGCGATCAGGCCGGACCTTTATCCCGGAAATGATCCGTTTCCTCGACGATAACGGATCCCTGCGTCGCATCGCATTGGATACGCTTCCCAAGATGGCCGGTCACGATTACGGAGCCGCCGATCCCGAGTCGGGCGATTCAGGCTTGGGCAATGGGGTGGGCAATGGCTCGGGCAATTCTTCCGCCGAGCGAATCGAGCGCTGGAAAAACCGGTTTCCGTTGGAAAAACCGGTTTCCAACGAACGGATGAACTGATTTCCCGTTTCCCGGCACTGGACGCGGGCGGGATTCCATGGGAAAATGGGTGAGGACGTTTGTCCTTTTCATTGGTCGTCCGACTGAAAATCGAACGCACGCAAACCGGCTCGCATCCCGGACATCCGGTGCGTCCTCGTTTCCGGTTTTTTACCTGGAGAGCATTATTCGCCCACGTCTTTTCCCGCATTACACTATGAACGGCGGCGCCCCATTTTTAACGGCGGAAAACAAGGGACTGGTCGAACCGCACGGTTCGGCGGCGCTCGCGGAGAGTTCCGAACGTTCCGCCCGGCAAAATCTGGAAATCTGCCGGGAAATCGACGCTTGGCCCCAATGGCGTCAGGCGGCCCATGATATCAAGCGGTACACGCTCGCGAATCTCGACAAACTGCTCGATCGTTTTACGACCAAACTCGAAGCAAAAGGGATTACCGTGCTCTGGGCCAACGACGCCGCCGAAGCGAACGGCCATATTCTGGAACTTGTCCGGCGACACGGCGTTAAAACCGTCGTCAAGGCGAAATCGATGGTTTCCGAGGAAATGGAATTGAATCACGCGCTGGCCGGGGTCGGCGTCGATGCCGTTGAAACCGACCTGGGGGAATACATTGTCCAGCTTGCCGGTCAACGGCCGACCCATATCGTGACGCCGGCGCTCCATCTTTCCGCCGCCGAAATCGGGCAACTCTTCCACGAAAAGCTGGGGGAACCGTTTACGGCGAAGCAGGAAGAGCTGACCGCGATTGCCCGGAAACATTTGCGCCGAAAGTTCATCGAAGCCGACATGGGCATCAGCGGCGTCAATTTCGGAATCGCCGACACCGGCTGTTTCGCCTTGGTCGAGAATGAAGGCAACATCGGACTCTCGACCGCCGCCCCGAAGGTGCATGTCGCGCTGATGGGCATGGAAAAACTGATCCCGAGCGCCGATTACCTGCCGCTTTTCCTCAACATGCTTCCACGCATGGGAACCGGCCAAAAGCTGACGTCGTACGTACACCTGTTCAACGGGCCGACGGAAGGCCGTCACATGTACGTCGTCATCATCGACAACGGTCGTTCGAAAGCTCTTGCCCGGCCGGAGTTTCGGCGTGTCCTGCATTGTATCCGGTGCGGCCTGTGCCTGAACCATTGCCCCGTTTACCGGCATGTCGGCGGCTGGGCCTACGGCTGGGTCTATCCGGGCCCGATCGGGATGATCCTGACGCCGCACCTGCTCGGCCTCGAAAAAGCGGGCAAAATCCCGTTCGCCAGTTCGCTCTGCGGGGCATGCAGCCAAATTTGCCCGGTTAAAATCGATATTGCGCACCAGATCGTGCGCATGCGAAAAGAAGCCGTCCAAACGCCGGGTTCACCCGCCCGATCCCTGGTGGACCGACTGACCTGGAAGGCTTTTGCGATCGCCATGCAGACCGGTTTCCGATTCCGCCTGCTCATGGCGCTGATAAAAATCGCCATTCGTATCGCGCCGTACCTGCCGTGGCATCCGGACAAACTCGGCCAATGGACCCGGGGTCGGGCATTACCGGAAATCCCGAAAGACGGTTCGTTTCGCGACTGGTGGAAAACGAGGCAAAAATCGGGCCGGTCGAAACCGGTCGAGCGGGAACCCCCGGCTACCGTGGAAAAAACAACCGTGGAGGAAGCGTGATTACCCGTGAAGCGCTGGAGCATTACGAGAACGATCCGAATCCGTTCGCGGTCGATCCCCGCCTGACGGAAACCGTTCCGTCCGCGCCGGTCGGGAATGGACTGCAATACGAAAACCGCGTAACGTGGGAAATGATCAACAAGAAAGCTTTTTTCGCGGTGATGGCCGCTCTTTTCGCCGCTATTTTCGTCCAGTCCATGGTAATGATTTGCCTAGGGCCTTTTTCATCCGCCTCCCTATTCAAGCTGGCCCTGTTTTCCCTTTTTATCGCTTTCCTGTCGATAGAGTTGTTCATGACGAAACGTTCCTTACAGGTCGATGCGCGGTCAGTGGAAATATCCTGGTATATCCGGGGTATCCGCTTTCGAACGAGACGATATGACGCCGAGCAGGTAAAAATCAAGCCTGTCAAGGGCAGCGGTTATTATAAATGCGGCGTTTTGTTCCAGGTAAGCTGGTTTCGCGGTTTTTTCTTTCCCTGCAAGGATAACGACGAACTGGATCGCATGACGCGGGAAATCAACGATTATTTGGCTGAACAATGGTAGCGAAAAGAGTAGAACGGGAAATCTTGCTCTCCGCAAAAAAATCGAACCTCGGCTTCACGCTGTTGGAGCTCTTGGCGGTGCTTGCCGTGATCGTGCTCGTCCTGAGCGTCGGCTGGCCGGCAATGCAACGATTGCTGGCCCGCAACCGGCTCGATTCCGTAACCCGGGAACTCCAGGCGGAACTCTACCGAACCCGGCTTGAAGCGATGCGAAACGCCGCTCCGTACGTATTCCGTTATCAGCCAGGGACGGGAGTTTATGAAATACTCCCCAAAGAAGCGATTGACCGGGAAATCGAACAAACCTACCTCGGCGCCGAATCGCTTTCCAGCCGATTGTCGGACCCGGCAACCCCGACGGCGCCCCTCGACACGGCGCCCTTCAATACAGGGCCGATCAACACTGGGCTGCCTTTGGAAAAGCGGTCGCCTACCGACTTGGAATCCACGATGCTCGAACAAACGACGGATGCCGGAGGGACATCCTGTCGCAAGACGCTGCCCGAACCGGTTCGATTTGCCCCGCCTGCTCCGGCCCGGCGGTCGAATACATGGTCGGCCGCGATCCTGTTTTATCCGAACGGCCGCACGTCCGGCGCATCGTTGACGTTGCGGACAAACGATCGATACGGTTTTCAAAAGACATTGGAAATACGTGGCCTCACCGGTTCGGTCTCGCAACGATGAGCCGGCCGGCGATTGTGCGCGGGAACAGTTTCCGTTGTTTATACCGAAGCCGGTTGAGCCGTCGGTAAACACAGCCCGGTTGAACCGCCTGTTTACCTTCGGCAG
>DOMV01000368.1:1406-3126 GCA_003509805.1 Planctomycetaceae bacterium | reverse complement strand
TTTGGTGTCCCGGCAAAGTACATTCGCAAAGGCGGCGGGGAAATCGATATTGTCGTTACGCCGTACCAGAACGACGAGCACGCATTCCGATTCATGGACATTTCAACGGACATGGCGACGAGCGATTTTCTCGTTCGAACAGAATCGCTCGCTATTGACGGAATCAGATTCGAGCCTTCAACCGACGATCGAATCGTGATTGGTAACGCTATTTACAAACTTAACAAAAGCGGCGCGAAGCCTTTCCGGTACTTGGACGCGACGCGAAGTATGATGATCATCAAAACGCAAAGGTGGATCAATGCACGGCGAAAAAACAATAGTTGACTACGTTTTCGATGTGGTACTCGCACGATGTAAGGCTGTACTCGGTAATGAAACGTACACTTATGCAAAATCACTTGTGATTGCGCATGCCGATGTGGACAAGATGAATGAGGTAGGCCGCGGGTGTTGCACGGTCACATTAGGCGATATGGACAGTACTCGGATTGATAGAAGCGCGACAATAAATCACGAAATCTTAATCGGTATCATTTTCCAGATTCCAGTCGAAGCGGACGGTTATGATTGGCAGTTGCGATACATGCAGCACGAACAGGATTTGATTGCCGACTTTCTCGGCAAGACGTTACATCTCGGCGGCGGTCCGGCCATCAAGTTTTTGTGTGGAACGAAAGATATGCCCGGAGCCGTTCACCAGCACGATATCAATAAAGCGTCCGTCGATGAAACAAGCTGCTTCGTCGGGGCGGTTTCCTTTTTAGTACGCATCGAACAATGAGAATCAAGACGAAACCTTTTAATGTGAGTCGGGCGGTCCAGCGACTCAAAAAGACGCTGAAGAACATCCAGAGGCACCAAGCAGGCTATATCAGAAAAACGGCGATGAACTCGATGGCCGAGACCCCGAAAGGGCAGGCGTCGGCGCCGGGAACGGCGCCCAATGCGCATCTTCGGACCGCCAAAAAAGACAACGCCAAGAAAGGAATAAAAAAAGGCGACATTCTCAAGACAAAAAAGGGAGGAGACTTCAAAACGTTCCGCGATTTCATCGTTTACGCAAAAGAGCAGGATAGTGACGGGTTCGAACGTTATTTTATCGGCCCGGCAACGCGGCATTGGGCCGAGGAAATCGGGCACACTCACGAATTCGGCGGGAGCGTCCGCAAGCGCATCAAGCTCACGTTCCGTCGCAAGAAAGGCGGAGTACGAAAACGGGATACTTCCGGCCGATTTGTGAAATCCAAGCATCCGGCCAAGGTGGTCAGAGTATTCACGAAAACCCGTAAATACCCGAAACGTCCCTTCATGGTTCCGGCCATGGTCAAGACTTCCAAGAAATTTTCACAACTCGCCGGTCGCGTCGGCGACTGAGCGTCATTTATCGCACAGAAAGGGAAACCATGTCCACGCCTCCCGAGAACCAAGTCGTCGAAACTTTGGAAACCAAACTCGGTCACGAATGTACCGTGTACTATGCCGAGGCCGGAAAAGAGCCGCCTTTGACAGGGGTGGCAAGTCTCCTTGAGAGTATTACCAACCTTACCGTCAGCGAGAGTTTTACGCAGGTCGAGACGACGGTACGCGGTAAGCCGGGCAATCCGATCAAGCCGAAGACCTATAAACCCGGTCTTTCCGATTACGGTCTCAAATTCACGCTCAACAATCGGAAAGACAAGAAAACCGGCAAGCGTGCCGCCGACGTCGCTTTCGTGCG
>DOMV01000368.1:0-1398 GCA_003509805.1 Planctomycetaceae bacterium | reverse complement strand
GGGGATGGTCGTATCGTCGAAGGGTACTTTTTCGGCGGCGACGAATCGCAAAGCAACGATGAAGCCAACTCGTGGGAGATGGAATTCAAACCGGGCGAAACCGGCGTCGAAATCAAACGCGTGGTTCAAGGAAACGTGGTCGGTGCCACGACGACGGAACCCGAAACGCCGACGGGAGGTTAGACCCGTAACGGGTCATTTTGCATTTTGTCAAGCGGCGCGGGGCCTTGCGTTGCAAGGCCGGCCCCATTTCAATTCGGGGATTTCTAAACGGCTACGGTATNNTCATGGGAATATTCAAAGACGACATGGGGCGGGAATACACGATCCGGCTCCTTCCCCGCACGATCAGCCGCGTCCGGATGGCGACGCGGCACCACCTCGATGTCAACGGCGACAAGGTGTTCGAAAAAGAGGTCAACCTGTTCGAGTGCATGACGAACGGCGACCTCGTTTTGTTGGACGATCCCTATCTCCGTTCGATTATCGTGCACTATCTTTGCCAAGCCGATGCGGAAAAACACGGGCTCTCCGAGGGGGAATTCCTCGATTCGATCCTTTCGGAAAACACGATGAAATCCATCGAAACGGCGTTGATGGAGGCCATTTCCGATTTTTTTCCGGACCAAGCGGAGCCGGTACGCCGCATGACGGAAGCGAAAACGATCATTGCCGGCGCTGTCACGTCCGCAATCGACCGCATTTCAGCGAAAGCGAGTTTTGCGACGGATGCCCTCAATGGCGAGGTGCTGGACAAGATCGTCGAACTGATCTCGGAAACCGATCCGTCGAAGCTCTCTACCATGAGTGCGCAGGAATTGCAGGACTTGGTTCGACCTGCGAACTGACCTTGTGGGAGGTCGTGGCCCGGATGAACGCCCGGCGGCGTCACGATTGGATGCAGACGGCGGCACTGTTGGCGATGATCTGGAACCGGACGATCTGGGGAAAAGGAAAAACGAAGTCGCCGAGCGATTTTTACAATCCGGACGGTAAGAAATCGGGAACGCCGTTACGCAGCGACAACGTCGTCGAACTGCTGGACAAGTGGGGCTGAGCCCCGTAACGGGGCGTTTTGCATTTTTCNNGCTTCGGGAATTTTCAACCGGCTACGGTATATGGCGAAAACAACGGGCGATATCAAAGCCGGTGGTGCTTTTATCGAGCTGTACGTCAACGGTGCCGCCAAGGTCAACGCGACGTTGCAGGGGGTCGGTTCCACCTACAAACGGTTTTCCTCTTCCGTTGCCGCTTGTGCTCGCGTCGCGCAACGCACCGTCACCGCCTGTAACAGAGTGATCGCCGCCTCGGCCGCAGCAACAAGGCGAGCACTTTCCGGGGCGGCGAACGTCGGCCAGTCGATCAACGCCGCCGGGCGCACCGCCATGATCGGCGGTG
>DOMV01000283.1 GCA_003509805.1 Planctomycetaceae bacterium | reverse complement strand
TTCACCGCGTTTCCAGTATACATAATATCGCCGTAATCTCAAACAGCAATTTTTATGCCGGCGTATCGAAGACGGTTGAAATTTCCCGAAGCCTCTATTCATTCCACGGATTGACCCAGTCGCCCCAATTATCGAGATAGAGACGATAGGCGGGCGATTCCGTCTGCGTGCCGATCCAGTCTTTTGCCTGATGAACCAACCGCTGTTCCTCATCCAGGGGCAGGGAGCCGACGACGACCATGGCGCGGAGAAACGCGAAATAGGTATCAAGGACGTCGCAACGGCAATAATCGTTGATTTTGGCGATTTCTCCGGCTTCGTACAGGTCCTGTACCATGTGGCCGCGGGTATCCATCTTGCCCGGTTTGCCGATCAGGTGGGCAACAAGATTAAGACCCCCATTGAACCTGGATGCCCCGTTGTTGGTCAACAAATCGCACAAATCGAGATGCGAACGGATATTGTAACGGTTTCGAGGTTGTTCGAACGTTTTTTCTTTCAGGGCATACCAGGCCGGCATGGAAACGCCGTACCGGAACGCGGCCAATTCGAGAAGGGGAATATCGAAACCGCGGCCGTTGAAGCTGACGAGCGTCGGTTGCTTGTAATAGGACCAACCCCGCCAAAACAGTCTGGTGATCTCGTGGGGACGAAAGTACGGTTCGTCCAGCACGACGATTTCATTCAACGCGTAATTGTCGCAAACCTTTGCAATCGTGACCGAAACCGGAATTTGAAACGTATAGGGAATGAAATCGGAATCGTTTTTCGCGAGGAGCTCGTCCCGGAAACGGCGCACCGCAGCCGGGGGGGGAAGTTCCTCGTCCGGGATGTCGGGATACTTGATATCCTTGACCAATCGCGGATCGGCGGCACTTTCGATATCGAAAATAAAATAACGAATATTCATGGAACGTCAGTTGGGAATATACCGGAAACGCGATGAAAACGGATATTTGGTCAANNCCTGCCGCACTCGCTCGACCGAAAATTGCAAATCTTGCATTTACAGCATGTTATGGCGATCGATCGCAACAGGCCGCCTTTACCAAACAGCCGGTTTCACCGCGTTTACAGTATACCGGTTTCCCCGGCATGGAGGAGCGTATCCGGGGGGCCGTCCGCTTCTTGTTTCGACGGAAAGGTCGACGGCATGGAAAACGGCGGCTCCGTTTCGATCACGGGGGCCTCGTTTTCGCCGGGCGACGGGTCTTCATCGAACGAATCGGGATCCTGCCGGTATCTCTCGAAATCCGCTTCCAATTTTGAAATCCCCTCATTCGGCGAAAGTGTCAGGAACCGGTCCAATTCTTTCAGGGAAACGTGTTGGAGGAGAAACTCGGCCAAATCGCGGTCCGAGGGTTTTGCACCCGGTGCAAAATCCTCCCGGTGTCCGCCGTTTTCCAAATCGTTCGATTGGGCCGACGAAGCCCGGCGCGCTTTTTCTTTGACGATCGCCACGCAGTCGTCGAGCGGGAGGGAACGGGCATCATGGGAAAACTGGAGCTTTTCATCAGTCGGCAACATGCGGAACCATTGAATGAACGCCGTCAAGGTTCGATCAATCATCAGCGGGGTCGGCGACTGTGATTGACCGATCATCGTATTCAACTCCCTGTAAGGAGCCTGGCGCTGTTCGTTCATTTTGGTAAATCGTTCGTAATTACGGTGAAACTGGCCGTAATGAACCGGATCCAGCGAATTGATCTGCTCGAAACGGTACCGCAAGACCCTGGGCGGGGGCGCTGTCGAAAACGCGAAAGCGTCCAACTCCGAACCCGATGAACGTGTCGCTGAACGAGCCGGGTTTTCCCCATCGACGGAAGCGACACCGAACACATTTTCTCCGGCAAGCCTCAGGAGAAGTTCCGGACGCTTGAAATTGATGAACTCCTGATACCTGTCGAATCGCTCGATGATCGGCATGTCGAGGAGAAGGTACAGTCTGGGATCGGGCACGAAAAAATGGACCGCGCCGTGTCCGACGACGACGCCGCAGAAAATCAAACATAAAATGACGAGAATTTTCGGTATGCGGCGCCGTTTTTCCTTTTCAGCCAAGGCGGCGACCTCGACCTCGGCGGAAAAAACCACGGTTTCGATCGTCGTTTCCGCCAGCTTTTTATCCGAAGTCGCGCGATCGAGTATTTCCAAGGACTGCCAGGATTGTTCCAACTCGGAAAGCGTTCGCCGCAGTGCGGGGTCGCCCACCAGCCTCTCTTCCAGATTGCGGCGACGTTCCGACGACAATTCACCGTCCAGATACTCCATGAGAAGCATTTCGTCGCCTGCCTCGACGGCGTCTGCGCTCGCGGCCGGGGAGGCAAACTCCGTTGTCGATCCTGCCGCCGATCCTGCCGTCAACTCAGTCGCCGACACCTTGCCGGAAGAAATCGCTTCCCGGTCGCGCGAAGAATCATTCGAATGGTGTTGCCCCTCGGGAACGATGGCAGGATAAGGACCGGTCGCGGAATCCATACTCTTCTCGGGAAGTTATACTGAACACCATTGAAATTTCCCGAAGCCGNNCGGAGAGTAAACAGGCGGTTGAATGGAAAACGGGAACGGCTTCGATGTATAAAAAGTGCTTGTTGTTCCGGGTCCCATTTTGAGAGGTGTTTCATGGTTATTGATACATCGGGCGTTCGAGCGAAGGCGTGAACTCCTTCCTGGCGTCCTCGTTTTCCGCGAAATGCGCTTCCGGCGTCGCATCATTTTTGTAATCGAACCAGGCCGGATCGAACAGGATCGTTTCGCCGAGATCGCCGGCGATGTTCGTCGTCAAAGCGATTACCGCATCATTGAGCGCGACGGCGGGATAACAGCGCGGATACCGTTTTTTCTTCTCGGGATCGTGCAATTCCTCGTCGGAATAGGTCGGCTCCGGATTGTCGCGGATACAGTAAGCCCAGTGTTCGAGTTCTTCGCAATAACCCCGGCTGACATCACCGAACGTCGCCTGGAGACCGATCGCACGGGAAAGCGGATCGCCCGACTCGGAAAGTTGGACGTCGAGTTCGCCTTGATCGTTTTTCACGATGATCGTTTTGTCCTCGATTGCCGCACCACGGTAGAAAGACGCCTCCTTTTCCCGGTCGATCAGCAGCGTTCCTTTCGTGCCGTACACCACTTCGCCGTAACCGCCGAAGCCGTTTCCGTTGATCGACGAATAAGCGACCGTAATCCGCTGCAAACGGCTCATCTTATGGTTCGGGTCATATCCGGGCGCCGGGTAATCGAAAACACAGTGAATATGGTCGTCGGCATTCCTGTCAAGCGGCGTCGTTTCCAGATCCACGGGGAACAGCGAGCGAATCGAGGAGCAGGATACGGAAATCGGCAGTTGTTTGACGCCGCCGTGAATGGCCGCGATAAAAATACTTGCCGCGTCCAGTTGATGCGAGCCGAGTTCGGCCATCAAGCCGGCACTGGTCCGGTCGAACAGGCGCCAGCGGATCAGTTCCTCCAAGGCGGGCCGGTCGTAAGCCTTTTTTTCGCCCTCGATCATGAAATTCGGGTCGTCGACATAGCCGTACTCCTTGGCCGATTTCAGCTTGAGTCCCTCCCACTCACCGCCGGCGACAAGGACGGCGTCGTCGAGCTGGGCCTTCTTTTGGGCGATTTTAACATTCCAGAGCGCGACGTCTTTCCGCAACGCCCCGGTCCGCGCTGTTTTAAGGGCTTCAGACATTTTGGTGTTGCCGGCGATTTTTTCGATGTCGGCAAGCAGCGTGTCCCGGGTTCTGGTCCAGGAAACCAGTTCTTTTTCAAGGCGGTCGGCTTGCGGATCGTTCTCCTTGGCCGCCTTGGGAAGCGGCGGTTGCCAGGAATCCTTGCCCGGCTGATTGTTGCGATGCCACTGGGCACGGATGTAATGCAGGTCGCCCATCACGCCGCTCTGCAAAAGTTTGATCGCGTGATCGTAGAGCACATTGTAATGCCGCTGGTGGCCGGTGGCGCAGTGCTTTTTGTACTGAATGGCGGCCCGGGCCATTTCCTTGCAGTT
>DOMV01000274.1 GCA_003509805.1 Planctomycetaceae bacterium | reverse complement strand
ACGCCGGGCGGCCTGCTCGCGACGATGTCGCGCGAGATTCCCGACCTTGCGGAACGGACGCGAAAAATCGCAGGCTCCAACCGGGTGTTCGATTATCTCAACGATCTCCCCGGGATGATCGAAAAAGGTTACAACCCGCTCCTGCTCGACTGCCTCGGGTGCGAACTCGGCTGCAACGGCGGTCCCGGCGTCTCGCTTGAAAACCGTTCCCGGGACGAACTCGAATGGCATACGTCGCAGCGTGAACGTCATTTGCGGGAGTTGTTCGCGAGTAAGCGCCGGGCGCATCCGGGGCAGGACCCCGTCGCCCGGTCGATCGAGAACCGTTGGAAACCCGGCATTTACGAACGAAAATATATCGACCGTTCCCCGCTCATCGCGTTTCACCGGCCGGACGAGACGGAAATCAAACGGATTTTCAGCAAGGAACTGCTCAAGAGTACCCGGAAGGACGAGTTGAACTGCGGCGGTTGCGGCTACAAGACCTGCCGGCAGATGGCGGTCGCGATTTTCAACGGTCTCAGCACCGCCGACCACTGCCATGTGACCCGGCACAAACGTCTCCTCGCGCAGAGCGTCGAACGGGCCCGAGGTCAAAAACTGCTGGATGCGATTTTCGACAACGCGAACGAGGGTCTCGCGGCCTTGGATGCCGGTCTGGTGTTCCTCCACGTGAACGACCGGTTTCTTGAAATCTTCGGGCAGTCTTCCGAAGGTGTGATCGGGCAAACGGCGGACAGCGTCGCGAGGCGTCTTGGCGCGTGGGTCGAGAACAAGGAGGAGTTTTTCGCCGACGTAGCCCGGTATGGTGAAACACACGAAACGATGCACGGCATCCTGAAGGGCATGAACGGGCGTCGCATATCCTGGAAAATCCGGACCGTCCCACTCGACGACGTGGAATTGATTCGTGTACTCAGTTGCCACGACATCACCGAACACAAAGTCCAGGAGGAAAAACTCGAACAATCCCAACGGGACCTTGAGCAGTTGGTCCGGGAACGGAACGAGACCGACCGGATCGAGTTGATCAAGGAATTACGGTCGGTAAAAGAGATCGCCGAGAAGGCCGATCACGTAAAGAGCCGTTTCCTGGCGTCCATGAGCCATGAAATTCGTACGCCGCTCAACGGCGTGCTCGGCATGTCCGAACTGCTCATGAAAACGGAGCTCAGCCCGAAACAGCGCAGATATGTCCAGATCGCCCATTCTTCCGGCAAGTCGTTGCTGAATTTGATCGACAATATCCTTGATTTCTCCAAGATCGAAGCGGAAAAGCTGAAAATCGCCTGCGAAACGTTTAATTTGAAAGACGTTGCGGAATCGGTGCTCGACATTCTCGCGACCCCTGCGTCGAAAAAAGGCTTGGAACTGTGCTGCCTGCATCGTCCCGAAGTGCCGACGTTCGTGCGCGGGGACGGCAATCGTATCCGGCAGATTCTCGTCAATCTCGCCGACAACGCGGTCAAATTCACGGAGAGAGGCGGCGTCCGGATCGAAATCGAGGTCGCCGCCTCTCTCAACGACGGTCGTAAGCTGATCCACTTCGCCGTCACCGATTCCGGGATCGGCATCCCGCCGGAATACATGGACCAGTTGTTCACTGTGTTCTCACAAGTCGATTCCTCGGCTGCGCGCCGTTTCGGGGGCACGGGCCTCGGGCTCGCGATTGCCCAGCAGTTGATCCAGTTGATGGCCGGCGACAACGGCGTCGAAACGCAACCGGGAAAAGGATCGACCTTCTGGTTCCGCATCCCGTTGGAAATCGACCCGAGCAACGAAGGGTTTGAAAATTCGGCTCAGGCCGAGTACGACAGACTCGCATTGTCCGGTTGCCCGACGGTTGTCGTCGTCGAAAACGACGTGCTTCGCGACATGATCCGGGACCAACTGTGCACATGGGGGTTTTCCGTTTCCTGTTTCACGTCAAAGGAACCCGCTTCCGATGCCGTCGAAGCCGCCGCCGCGACGGGAGAGCCGTACCGGTTGGCGATCATCGATCACCAACCGGACGATCCGCACGAGCGGGAACTGGTCGATTCCCTGAACGCCGTGCCGCGGTCCCCGGACATGTCGATTATTTTCCTGGTGACCCTGGAAGAAACCGATGAGGAGACCGCCCGGGAAATCCGTGATGGCATTCAAGTCGTTTACAAACCGGTGCATGGTTTTGCCCTGTTCGACGCGGTCGTCGAAACCGCTTCCCGGACGAGCGGTCCGGAAAATCCTGAAGGGATGCACGATCCTGCCGAGGCGGCGCAGTCGCGACGTCCGCATTTTCCCCGCTTGACTCTCCCGAACGGCAATGCGCCCTACTTCCTCGTGGCGGAAGACAACGAGGTCAACCGGATCGTGATCCAGGAATTGCTCGATGGTTTCGGCGTCCGGTATCGCATCGCACACAACGGTCGGCAAGCGTGCCTGGCATTTGAAGAAGAGAGCTTCGACCTGATTCTCATGGATTGTCAAATGCCGGAGATGGACGGATACGAAGCGACACGAAATATCAGGACATACGAAATCGAACACGGACGGGAAACGCGCATTCCGATCATCGCCCTCACGGCCAACGCGACCGTGGAGGACGAGGCATTATGCCTGAAATCCGGGATGGACGCCCACTGTAGCAAGCCGATCAGCCAGGAGCGATTGATCGGTATCCTCCGGCACTGGCTAAACAACAATCAACCGGGTCGGGAGTAGAAAAAGACAGGCGGAACGCGGAACACGGGGAGGTTTGCCGAGCGGCATGGGCATCCGCGCTGCACCGGCTACGGATCCCCCACGGGATAAGACTCGACCGTGACTTTGATATTCCCCTTGTTATTCGCGAGGTCGGCGGGCGAATCATTGACGCGGAAGTACAATGTTCCGCTGCGGGGAGGGGTCCATGCACGTGCGGAACCGACCGCGACCGGTCGTAAAAAAGCGAAGCCGCTCGGCACGGACCGCTCCGCTTTCCCAGTGCCGGTTTCCCCGGGCTCGGCCTCCACGTACTCGTCTTGCTCATCCGTCAAAACGGTCGCGAGCAGCATTCCGACCGGTCGGCCGTCGTGGTACTTGAGCGTGATGCCGTTCGGCTCCGCGATCCACGGCCCGGGCCGGTCGTCGAGTTGAAACCGACCGGCTGCCTCGATGCGGATATGTTCTCCCGCTTCGAGCCGGATTGCAGAGTTTTGCCAACCGCGGTCGGCATGGACGGTACAGGTCGCGGTTTTTTCCCCGAGCGGGGTGCCCGGCGTGAAATCGTCGATCCGTGAACGTCGCGCGTCGTACCCGTAATCGAGGCGGCCGGCGAAATCGATCCAAGCTTTCGCAAGATTCCGTACGGTTTCTTCGCCGAGCATGGCCTCGAAACGTTCGTTGAACGCGGCTTTGGCCTTCGGGGTCGCGACCCCGCGCGGCACGGCGGTGGTGAGCTTTTTCAAGACTCCCCGGCTTGGTTCCTGTGAATCGAGAAACACGCGGAAGGCCCAGCTCCACGCATAACCGTTCGGGTCGTCGTAGGCTTCCGGGGCGAGGTGGAGGATGTCGTCGACAGAATGGACAAGGCATGGAAGAATTCATGCAAAGCTGTTTTACGACGAAAAGACTTTGATGAAT
>DOMV01000172.1:1632-2556 GCA_003509805.1 Planctomycetaceae bacterium | reverse complement strand
GCGACGAGCGATCCGATGAATCTGTACCCGCTCGACGAAGTCGCGGCGGTCATGGACAAGGAAATCCAGCCGGTTCTCGCTGTCCGCTCCGAAATCGACAAGCTCATCAAGCGGCATCTCGGGATCGGTAGCGAGACAATCGACGGTTTGATCGGCCAGAAAGCCGAAGCGAAAAGCGACGAACTCGAACTGCTCACCGATCTGGAACTCGACGGGAGCGAGTTGTCCGAGATGGCCCAGGAGCCGTCCGTCATCAAACTCGTGAACGAAATCCTGCTCGAAGCGATCGAGTCCCGGACGAGCGACATCCACATCGAGTCGGAAGCCGACGGTCTCGCAATCCGGTTTCGTATCGACGGTGTGCTGCACGTCCAGCACTTTCCGGCCGAGATCAACCGGTTCCAGTCCGCGATCATCAGCCGCCTCAAGATCATGGCGAAGCTAAACATTGCCGAGCGTCGCCTTCCGCAGGACGGTCGTATCCAACTGAAATACTCCGGTCGCGAGATCGACGTCCGCGTCAGCGTGATCCCGATGATCCACGGCGAAGGAATCGTGATGCGGCTCCTCGACAAGGACGCGATGGAATTCTCGCTGCGCGGGCTCGGCATGAACGAGTCCGCCTACGCGACGTTCAATGACTTGATTCACTTGCCGCACGGAATCATCCTCGTCACCGGGCCGACCGGTTCCGGAAAAACGACCACGTTGTACAGCGCGCTCACGGAAATCAAGGATTCCTCGACGAAAATCATTACGACGGAAGACCCGGTCGAATACCGGCTTGAGGGGATCAGCCAGATTCAGGTCCACGCGAAGATCGGCCTCACCTTCGGCGCCTCGCTCCGCAGCATCCTGCGTCACGATCCGGACATTGTGCTGGTGGGTGAAATCCGCGACTTGGAAACCGCCGAGAACGCGATC
>DOMV01000172.1:501-1483 GCA_003509805.1 Planctomycetaceae bacterium | reverse complement strand
CGGCGGATTTGCCGGACGATTTTCCCTGGGACCGTATGGAAAAGGAGTGCGGCGGCCAAATCTACAAACCGGTCGGCTGCCGCGAGTGCCGGCAGGTCGGATATCGCGGCCGGAGCGGGATTTACGAGCTCATGGTCACGTCGAACGCGATCCGCGAACTGACCGGGAAGAACTCGACGGCGTGGGAAGTGAAAAAGGCCGCACTTGCCGAGGGCATGCGCACGCTCCGCATGGACGGCTGGGAAAAGGTGCTTTCCGGCAAATCCTCGGTCGACGAAATCGCCCGCGTCACCAAACGCGACGCCGTGTAGGAGCCATACGCCGTCCTCAGAGCGTCGTCAGTAATTTTGGCAAAAAGTTGGTGGTATCCGGTTTGCACCTCCATCGTTAAAATGCGTGAATGGGGCGGGTTAAACTACGGGAATTTCCTCAAATTTACGTGATTTGGTGAAAATGTTTGCCGAGGAGGCTGCCTCTGCCGCCTGCCTGGAACAACTCCGCCGGCCAAACGGTTTCGTTTGCCCAGCCTGCGGCGAACAGCGAACTCCGTGGCGGCAATCGCGTGGACGTTTGCCGTGTCCGGCGTGCCGACATCTATGTACTGTCACGGCAGGAACGCTTTTCGACAAAACGCGAACGCCTCTGACGATTTGGTTTTGCCGCATGGCACATTACCGCAACAAAAAACGGCATGCGATCAAATCGCAAATCATTACGGATGTTGAAACAAAGTTGATTTATGATGTCGACGAGGCTGCCGGCAGTGTTCACGATTTTCGCTTGTGCAAGGAATCGTTGTTGATTTTATACGTTTTGAGCGTGATGATCCCGGCGGACAGCGGTTCTCAAGGTATTCCGGAGTATCGTCTGTGGAGTTTGATCCCGATCAAGTCGAGCAAAAAGCGTCCGCTTTCGGAGTCGGAAAAGGCTTTTAACAAGGCTCTGTCACATCGGCGGATCGTGATTGAAAACATCAATGCGA